>SLIM01000376.1 GCA_007135625.1 Gammaproteobacteria bacterium | reverse complement strand
TCGCGCCTCGCTTGGGAGGCGATGAAGCCGCTTTGTGCAGCTCTCGGTCCCGATGCGATCCTCTTTCCCCGTCTGCGCGGTATTCCGCAGGTCGATCTCTGGCTGCGCGATGAGATGCAACTGCCCGATACGCTGTTCGCCAACTGCGAGTGGCGCAAGGGCAGTACCGATGCCAACCCGCTCTTTTCCGCTGCTTTGCCCAACCGCTTGGTGGCGGTGGTTCCCGCCAGCAAGGCGCGGGCGCTTGCTGAAGAGGTGGAGACCGCCGTTAGAGAGTGGCTGTTGACTACCGGCGAAGAGGTGGTCGCCCGCTTGCTGGATGAGGCCGGGCTTGATGTGGAGAGCGCTACCCCCTATGCGCAGATGAAGGAGCAACTGCAAGGCTTTCCCGAAGTTCACTGGGCGGCAGTCCCCTTTTCGTTAATTAAGCCGGGCAACCGCGCAAAACAGACCGAGTTGGATACCAGCGCTCTCTCCGCCGCTATGGCCCCTTTTTTCGGTGCGGAAGCGGGCGAGGAGTGCGGTTTTCTCAAGGAGCCAGCCTGGCAGGTACTCAAAAAGGGGATCGATTGGGGCGACGGCACCACTTTTTTTGCCCCTAATCCCGGCGTGCTCTATCCGGCGGTCTATGATCTGGCGGAGCGGGTGATGGCCGCTGCCAAGAGTGTGCGCCCCTTTCAGCAAACCACCCAGCAGGGGTGGCGCTGCTCGCTCACGGGCGAGGCGGAGTGGCTGACCGTTGAGCGGGATCAGCTCGATCTTGCGCCAGGTAAGCGCAAAAGCCGCAAGAATAAAAAGGGGTTCAAGGAGGGTGAGCAGAGCGAAACCCTGTGGACTAAAATTGCCGATAGCAAACCCTCTTGGGCCAAAAAGGGCGAACACCTTAGCGCCCTGCCGGCGATTAAGCGGCTGTGGCCGACGCTGTTTGCCGAAGAGGTGGGCGAGGCGACCGGTAACAGGGCGCAGGCGCAACGTTTTGTGGTCTCCACCCACACGATGGCTTTGGCCCACCAGCTCGATCAGTGGCTGGAGCGTGGCGGTCAGTGTGCCGAGGGGCTGCACGCTGAGCTGGAACGCTACCGCATCGAGCGCGTCGCTCTGCCGCGTAAACTGCTCTTGCGCCATATAAAAAATTCAGCGCTGGCGGATGCCAAATGCCTGCCCGCGCTGCTGGAGGCGGCGATTCAGGATGAAGAGAGTAGCGAAAAAGAGTTGAAGGAGATTAAGCGTAAAGTGCGCCAAACCTTGGGTAACGAGAAGAACCCCAACCCTCGCCTGGAGACTTACTACAGCCTGCTGATGATGGATGGCGACCGCATGGGGGCGATTCTCGCTGGCGACGAGGAGACCGACACTGCGATCCCCTACCGCGACGGTTTCCATCCCAAGGTACGCAAAGGCTTTGATGAACGTGCCGCTAAACAGCCGCGCATCCAACAATATGGCCAGCAGAAGCGTCCCCCTTCGCCCAATCGCCACTTGGCGATCTCCGGGGCGCTCAACGACTTTTCGCAAACCGTGGTGCGCCATGTGGTCGAAAGTGAACGCTTGGGGCGGGTGATCTATGCCGGGGGGGATGACGTGCTGGCGATGCTGCCGGTGGCCGATCTGCTCCCTTGTATGCAGCGTCTGCGCCACGCCTATTCGGGTACTGTGCCGGAGGATGAAGCGCTCGATTGGGGAGATCTGCGCAAGAGTCCGAAGGCTCTGTATTGCAAAAATGGCTTTGCTTTCCTTAATGGCAAGCTGATGCGGATGATGGGCCGCCATGCCACGGCCTCTACCGGTGCGGTGATCGCTCACCACCAAGCCCCGCTGGGGGCGGTGATGCGCGAGTTGCGGGCGGCGGAAAAACGCGCCAAGAAAGAGGGTGGGCGCGATGCTTTTCACATCACCATCGTCAAACGCGCTGGCGGCACGTTGCGCCTCACTGCCAAGTGGGGTGAACCGTTGACGCTGCTCGATGCGCTGCGCGAGTTTTTGACCCAAGAGGGGGTCTCTCGCCGGGCGGTCTACCACAGCTTGGCGTGGCTCGATGCCCAGGCGCTCCCCGAGGAGAACGAGGCTATGCTGGAGACGCTGCTCGCCTACCAGTTGAGTCGGCAGATTGATAGCAAGGCTCGAAATAGTGAGGCCCTCAAGGATCAGGCCCCCAAGCTGGCCAAGAGCCTTGTCGCCCAGGCGGTGAAGCAGGAGCAGCGCATCGCATGGCTACGCAACTTTCTCTCCGTGGCCGAGTTTTTGGCCCGCGAGACCCGTCAGGGAGACCACGCATGACCACCCACTACCGCTTTATTGAACCATTGGACGTGCTGTTTCTGCGCGGCAATAAGCTCTTTGGTGACCCCGGCAGCTTTGGCGAGAGCCTGATCCCTCCTTGGCCTTCGGTGGCGGCAGGGGCGATTCGTTCGCGAATGCTGGCCGATGCCGAGATCGACGTAGCCCGCTTTGCTCACGGGGAGCAGCCGCACGATGAACTAGGTACTCCACAGCAGCCCGGCTCCTTTACCCTTACCGCTTTCCAGTTGGCACGACGTAGCGCACAGGGGGTGGAGCTGCTGTTCGCGCCGCCTGCTGATCTGGTGATCGGTGAGGAGGGTGGGCAAGTAACCCTGCGACGGCTACGCCCCCATGCCGCTGCTCCGGGGCTGGAGAGTTCCTGCACCCAGCCGCTGCTCCCGATCCTCGCTCAAGCCAAACGCAGCAAACCGCTCTCCGACTGCTGGCTGACCCAGCGGGGGTGGCAGAGCTATCTGCAGGGCGACACCCCCGACCCCTTGGATCGGGTAGAGAGTGCAGCTCTCTGGAGGATCGACCCGCGTGTGGGTGTGGGCTTGGATGCCGAGCAGCATAGCGCCGCCGATGGTAAGCTCTTTTCGATGCAGGCGGTCTCTTTTTGTCGCGATGTCGGTTTTGTGGCTGCGGTGCAGCACGCTACCCCGCCTAGCGACGGCTTGTTGCGCTTGGGTGGCGATGGACGCGCCGCCGCCCTCAGCGCGGTCGATCTCCACTGGCCCGAACCGGATTATGCCGCTATTGCCCGCGCCGGATGCTGCCGCTTGGTGCTTACTACTCCCGGAATCTTTCCCCAAGGTTGGCACCCCAGCGGCATGGAGAGAGCGGAGCGCTGCTTACTATATAGCGGGGTAGAGGCCCGCCTGGTCTGTGCTGCGGTACCGCGTGGCGAAACGCTCTCCGGCTGGGATCTCGCCAGTAACCGCCCCAAACCGGCGCAACGCGCCGCCCCTAGCGGCAGTGTCTACTGGCTGGAGGATCTGAAGGCCAGCCCCGAAGCCCTGCGCAACTGGGTGGAGCAGGGGTTGTGGCAGGGAGAGGAAAACTCCATCCGCCGCGCAGAGGGCTATAATCGCTTTACTTTCGCGAGGTGAGAGAGGCGAGACGCGAGACGCGAGACGTGAGGTGCGAGGTGCGAGACGCGAGGTGCGAGACGCGAGGTGCGAGACGCGAGGTGCGAGACGCGAGGTGCGAGACGCGAGGTGCGAGACGCGAGGTCTCTCCTCGAACCTCGAACCTCGAACCTCGAACCTCGAACCTCGAACCTCGAATCTCGAACCTCGAACCTCGAACCTCGAACCTCGAACCTCGAACCTCAAACAAACATGGAGATCCCGAATGTTTCAACAACAAATTAACCTTTTTCTCTACGCCATCAGCCCCGTTCACATGGGGGCTGGGCAGGCGATTGATGTGATTGATAACCCGATTCAGCGTGAACGCCACACCAACCACCCCTGTTTTGCCGGTTCTGGTATTAAGGGGGCGGTGCGTCACGGTTTCAAGGCGCTGGAGGGCGACCCGGCGCTGATCGACCGCCTGCTGGGTCCCGATTCCGAGAGCGGTGACCTGCACGCCGGTGCGGTGAGCTTTGGCGATGCCCAACTGGTTGCTCTGCCGGTGCGTTCGCTCAAGGGCAGTTATGTCTACGCCACTAGCCCGCAGGCCTTGGCCCGCGCCCGCCGCTTGCTGGCACTCACTGACCAAGCTGGTGACTGGCCTGAATTGTCGGTGAACGATGGCGACTGCCTGTTTGCCAACCCGGCGCTGCTCTCCGGTTCGGTGTTACATCTGGAGGCCTTTGAGTACCAAGCTAAGGCATCCGAAGCGCTGGCCCGACTGGCCGACAGCCTTGCTACCCTCGCGCTGCCGGAGAAGGAGAGCTATACCTTTTTTCGCAAAAAACTGGCTCAGGACTTGGTGCTGCTCTCTGACACCGACTTTAGCTACTTCGCCCAGCACGCGATGTTGATCGAACCCCATGTGCGCATTGATGAAAAAACCGGCACCGCTAAGGACAGGGGCCTCTTCTACACCGAAAATCTGCCCCCGGAATCGCTGCTGATCGCCCCCTTGATGGTTAGCCAGACCCGCAGCGGTAAACAGGAGAATATCCCGGCCAATGAGGTGATGCTGAAAATGATCAACTTGCTGAATAATAAACTATTGCAGATCGGCGGCGACGCGACGACCGGGCGTGGTCTGGTCGTGGTCAAGGTCGCGTAAGGAGGATAAGCCATGCAGCAAACACGTTCGAAAAACCAAACCGGCAATGTGCGGCAGACCCTGGAGCAGCAGCGGGCGCAGGATGCTTGGCAACAAGCCGAAGTTGGTATCAAACAGCACGATAAAGACTATGTGAACGATGCCAAAGGGCTGCCCGCGCTAATCATGAACTCTGGGCTGATGCAGGTGATGGCCTTCTTGCATCAAAAGCAGGGGCGACATGAAACCCTCGGGCGGCAACTGCGCGAGTGGTTGAGCAAGCGTTTTCCTCAACAGCTCAAGGATGCGGAGTTTGCCAGCTTCATGGAGGCGATGATGAAAGCCTCCCCCCACGACTACCAAGCGATTAACCGTGAGGCTTTCGCCTGGCTCAAGTGGCTACGCCAGATGGCGAGCGCCCGCAAGGGAGGGGAGTGAGATGCCCATTGCCGCTGTACCCGATTATCTCGGAAAAGATTTTTCAGAAGCTTCACCGGGGATGCGTTTTGGCTACTACCTGCCGATCTGGACTACGCGCCAGGATCAGGAGCAGCAAGTGCGCAGACGCGCCAGCTCCAAGAGTTTCGAAGGCCGCGAAATCGGTGAGCATCTTGATCGTCAGGGCATGGATGCCACCATCGCACGCTGGAGTGATCGCGATAGAAACCCAATCTCCGGTCTGTGGCAGAAAAATACCGATGTCGCAAAGCAGGTTTGGCAAAGTATTGCCAAGTTTAGCGCGAACGATAAGAACCTCATGCAGGCCCTGCACTCTCGCCAACAACAGCAAGCCCTACCCCTTGCCAACTGCGGCCAACTCCTCACCCTGGAGGCCACCGCCATCGCCCCCTTTACCACCGGGTTGGGTAACGAACACCCGCTGGAGAACGGCTTTGCCTTTCTCAACCCCTACGGACTTCCCTACCTTCCTGGTAGCGGGGTCAAGGGGGTGTTGCGCCAGGCGGTGCGGGAGCTGCTCTCTGGCGAGTGGGGCGAGACAAAGGGGTGGGATGAAGCGGCCCTCACCGCGTTATTTGGCAAAGAGGGTGAAGAGGGTGATAAGGATCACCAGCGCGGCGCACTCTGCTTTTGGGACGTTATTCCCCAGCTCAAGGGCGAGAGCCTGGCGGTGGAGATCATGACTCCGCACCAGAGCCACTACTACCAGCAAAAGCCCCACATGGGCAGTGCCACCCCCCACGAGTCGGGCCAGCCTACCCCCATTAGCTATTTGAGCGTACCCCCCGGTAGCGGCTTTACCTTTCACGTGCAGTGCAATCCGACCCTGCTGAACCACCTCGCCCCGACTCTGGCGCAGAACCAGCAGTGGCAAACCCTGCTGCAAGCCGCCTTCGAACACGCCTTCACCTGGTGCGGCTTCGGTGCCAAAACCGCCGTGGGCTATGGCGCGATGGAGCGCAACCGACACGCAGAAGAGGCACTCCAGCAGGCCGCCAAAGAGGCCCGCGCTGCCGAGGAGAGGGCGGCGAAACGGGCCAGTCTCTCGCCCTTACAGTTGCGTATGATGGAGCTGGAAGCGGGTGGCGGCGACAACCCGGCGATTAGCTTGCTGCAAGCGTTAGAAGGTGGCGAATGGAAAGAGCTGGATGAGCAGCGCCAGGTGGCCGAACGGATCAAAGCGCTCTGGCAGGGGGAGGGGAAATGGAACCCCGAGTTCAGCGGCTCAAACAAGCCAAAACGCAAACAGAAAGAGCGCTGCCAAAAGGTACTCTCTTGGCTGCAAAAGGATTGATTGACAACCACCTAGAGCGGCCCGTGCCGCTACATCCCGGCCCGGCTCCGCTCCGCTCCGCTGGGTCAAAAGTTACCACTAAACAAGGAGTCTCCCCATGTCCACTACACTGATCAGCTTTCTCGGACGCACGCAAAAAGGAGAAAAAGGCTACCGCCTCACTCGCTACGACTTTGGCGACGGGAGCGAGCAGGGCGAATATGCCTACTTCGGTTGGCCGCTGGCGCAACGCATCCAGCCCGACCACTTTGTCATTCTCGGTACTTCCGGTAGCATGTGGGATCATCTGTTTGAAACCGATCACAACTTTGGCGAGCAGTACGAAGAGGAGCGGTTGCAACTGGTCGAGGCGGTAGGGAAAAAGTGCGTAAATGCCGAAATGCTCACCCCACTGCAACCACTCCTGGAAGAGCAGTTAGGCTGCAAAGTCTTCTTGGAGCTGATTCCCCATGGGCAGCAGGAAGATGAGCAAATTCAGATGATTGAGATTATCGCTCGGCATGTCGCCCAAGGTGAGCGGGTACACATGGACATCACCCATGGCTTTCGTACCCTGCCGATGATCGGCCTGATCTCCGCTCTTTACTTGCAAAAGATGCGCAGTGCCGAGATCGTCGGTCTGTGGTATGGGGAGTACAATCCCGACACTGGCCAGGCCCCGGTACATGATCTTAAAGGCTTGCTGCATATCGCTGACTGGCTGAATGCTCTCACTTGCTACGATAAAGATGGCGACTACGGCACTTTTGCTCCGCTGCTGGGTGAGCATGGCAGACTGCTCGCGCAAGCCGCTTTTCATGAGCGTACTACCCACTCGATGCTGGCCTATCAGCAACTGAGTAGTTGGAGTAAAGCCGACAGCTTCCCCCAGAACGACCCCGCCGCAGCGCTCTTTAAGGAGCAATTTGAAGAGCGGATATCCTGGCACAAACGTGGCACAAGAGCGGCACGCGAGCAGCGCCTGGCGCGGGAATATCTTGAGCGTGGCGATTATGTACGCGCCGCTATTTACGGGATGGAGTCGATGATTAGCCAGCACACCTATCAGCAGGGGATCGCCGATGAGTTCAATAACCGTGAAGAGTCCCGCATCGCGCTGATGGCGGAGAGTCAAGAGTTTAAAACCTTGAGCAGACTTCGCAATGCCTTGGCACATGGTATACGTTCCCATGACAAGTCTATAGAGCGCATCCTGCGTGACGAACAGCAACTCTCCTCTACCCTCAAAGATATTTTTAAGAAGCTGTCTATTAAGTAATTTTATCGGGGTTCTTGAGTTGGTTAAGGGTTAAGGGTTAAGGGTTAAGGGTTAAGGGTTAAGGGTTAAGGGTTAAGGGTTAAGG
>SLIM01000317.1 GCA_007135625.1 Gammaproteobacteria bacterium | reverse complement strand
TCCCCCCCCTGCTGCTCCCTCCTCCGCTCCGCCCTCCGCTCCCCCGCCACGCACGGGTAAGAAGCCGACGAATGGCAACGCTCCAAACGGTGCCACGCTGCTGCGTGAGTTTTGTCCTCAGCAGTTGATCCGGTTGATTCTGACCGAGGAGATGAGCAAGCATTTAGGACCAGCGGGGTTTGCGGTGGTGGAGGATTGTGAGGAGCGGGTGGGCGGGCTAGATAGCCGCACGCAGGTGGATACGGTGGTGCGGCAGTTGGGGGAGGAGCTGGCCGATACCGGTGAGCAGGCCGAGTTTGAGCGGAATGTGCATCAGCGGATTGCGAGCCTCTTTACCAAAGAGGCGTGCGCTCTGATTACGGTGGAGCTGTTAGAGTGTATCGGCCCGCTCGCCCGCGATGCCTGTCAGCGGGCGATTACCCGGCAGGGCGGTACGATCTCCAGTCCGAATGAGCTGGAGGAGTTGATTGGACGGTTGGTGCAGGAGATTCCAGATCCTAAAGAGGCGAAGACGTTTCAGATTCATGTGCATCGTGCGTTAAGCCATCTCAGTCTTGGAAGCGAGGGCCGCTAGCCTCTCTTCTCTTTGTTCTACCATTTTTCTACCATTACTCTGGAGATGCCAATTCATGGCGACCCAAAAACAAGTAAGTCTTCTGCGCAAGTTTAATGGGATGTTAATCCTCTTTTATCTGGTCAGTCTGCTACTGACCGCCCCTGCGGTCTACTGGATCACGCGGGCGCAGACCTATGAGACGGCCCATCAGGAGTTGACCCTGCTGGTGGATATGGTGCGCTCGATTCAAGGGTATGTCGGTCAGTCGCTACGCGCTCCGTTGACCCAGATGGAGGTCTTTCATTCACCAGCGCTCTCGGGAGCGGTGGCGATTAACCTGATCTCCAACCACTTTCAGAAGGTACAACCCAATTACTACATTCGTTTTACCTCGGATAACCCACTCAACCCACAGAATCGGTCGCGTGAGCTGGAGCTGGATCTGTTGCAGCGCTTTCGCAGTGACCCTAACCTGACTGAGCTGGTGGAAAGCGGTATGCTGCATGGCCGTTCGACGCTGGTCTCGGCACGCCCCAATCGGGCCGTGGCGGAGTGTCTCAACTGCCATGGTGATGCCGCTGCTATGCGTTCGGAGATTACCGAGGAGTATGGGACGAGCAGCGGTTTCGGTTATACCGTTGGACGGGTTGAGGGGGTGATGCTGGTCGGGGTTCCCATCGGTCATGTCAATGAGATCGCCCTGCAACGTAGCCTGGCGGTAATCGGGATCATTACTCTGCTTTTTACCTTTCTTTTTGTGGCGGCCAACCTGCTGGTTAAGCGCACTATCATCTCGCCACTGGTAGCGATTACCTCCATGGCTCAAGCAGTCAGTAAGGGGCAGTTGGAGCATAAGCTGGAGCCTCAGCGCAATGATGAGATTGGTGCCCTGGCCCACGCCTTTGAGTTGATGCGCCGTAGTCTGGTGGCGATGCTGAAGCGTAACCGGAGCAGTAAGTAAGTCGCCTCCCCTCTTTACGCCACCGCTGCCTGGCACTGGGCCGTGGTGGTTAGCCACCCATTACCTATCTTTTACAATAAGGAGCAGAGAGAGTCATGCCACCGAAGCTACCACAACCACGACGCGGAAGCCTGCTGAAGAAGTTTAATTTGCTGTTGATCAGTTTTTATCTCGGTAGTCTGCTGCTCACCATTCCGGCGGTCTATCTGGTCACCCAGGCGCAGAGCCATGAAGCGGCTGATCGCGAGCTATCCCTGCTGGTCGGCATGGTTCGTGCGCTGCGCGGCTATGTCGCCGAGGAGCTGCGCCCAACGTTGATGCCGCAGGGGATCTACCATCCGCCGGCGGTCTCCAGCACCGTGGCAACTAGCTTGGTTGCCCAGCGCTTTACGCAAGAAAATCCGAGTTATTACATTAAGGTCGCTTCGGATAATCCGCTAAATCCGCGTAATCAGGCGAACACGCTGGAGCAGCAGTTGCTTGAGCGGTTTCGCGGGGATCGCTCGCTAACGGAGCTGACCGAGAGGGGGGTGCTAAACGGTGAGCGCTTTCTGGTCTCTGCCCGTCCAAGTGTTTCCGTAGGTGAATGTCTGACCTGTCACGGCACCCCGGAGGCGGCCCCGCAGGAGGTTATTGAGCAGTACGGCAGTCGCAGCGGTTTTGGCTATGCGAACAATAGTGTGGTCGGGGTGATGCTGGTCGGGGTGCCATTAGGCAATGTCCAGGAGCTGGTGATCACCCGCTCTGTGGCGGTCATTGGGATTATTACCGCTATTTTTACTTTATTTTTCTTCTCGGCTAATCTGTTAATGCGGCGACTCATCATTACCCCTTTGGTCAATATTACCAAGATGGCGCAGTCAGTTAGTCAGGGAGAGCTGGGGAGTCGGATTGAGGTAAAGCGCAATGATGAGATTGGTGCCTTGGCCCACGCTTTTGAGTTGATGCGGCGTAGCTTGGTGACGATGTTAAAGCGGCAGGGGGGGTCGTGAGAGCGACTCGACCCGATGACGGAAGAGAGAGCAGAAGAGCGAGGAGAGATGAAGAGTGCAGCGGTGATGCCATCTATCCGGCAACACGGTGTACGCTTTCCCCTTTTTTGTAAGATAAGAAAAGGGAGCAGGGACAGCAACTCGGCTGCCCCTTCCTTTCAATGGTCTACAATCAGACTCCGTGCTGTTTGGCGAGTTCGGTGTATCCCTTGTCAATGGTCATCACGTGGTCGCGAAACCAGGCGACGGAGGAGTTGAGCAGTTGGGTTGCGGCGAAGACCGCCATCCCCTTTTTGACATCGGCATCATACCCTTCCAGATCGCTAATAAACTTACGATGCAGCCCTTTGTGCATCTCCATCTGGGTGTAGCCGATGCGCTGTAGCATCTGCTCCTCTTCACCGAAGTGGTAGCGGGTATATTCCAGCAGCTCAACCATGATGTTGCCAATCACCACGTCACCGCGCCCCGCTTTCATTGCCTCGTGCAGACGGTTGAACATATCGAACAGTTTTTTGTGATGGTCATCCATCAGTTGGACTCCTACCGACATGCTATCCGTCCAATCGATTAGCGCCATAATTCCTCCATAATAACAATCAAATAATCGACCGGTCAGCAGACCGGCTCCTTCCCTTCCATGTGCCGAACAACACTCCTGTCGGTACATCGTCGTGATTTTAGCACCTGTTGACAATTGTCAACAACTTTTTGTGATCCAGTTCTCATCGAGAAAAGCGAGTTTTACGCCTCTTCTGGGACAAAGCAGGCGTGGTAGTCGGCACAGCGTTCGCAGCTTGGAGCGCGGCAGGTGTAGACTCCGACGGTATCACACAACTGTTTGTAGAGAAATTTTTTCCACTTCATATCTTTGGTGTTAGCCGCTGCAAGGCGGGGAAAGTTGCGCTCCATGAGTGCCGAGAGTTGGCGACGGTTCCAGAGTCCCAGATCCTGCCAGAGGTGATCGGCGGCCATGCAGCCGGTGATCAGAAGATCGCTGATCCACAACTCGTCGTCGCCGTTCCCAGCGCGTTGGCCGAGTAGCAGGGTGCGGAGATCTTCGATCTCGTCACTGCGCTGTAGCGGTGCGCCGGCATCTGCCCCACGCACCGCAGGCGGCAGGGAGTGGCCGGGAAAGTGCCACTCCATCATCTGCCAGAACGCTGCTGGCTCTAGCCCTAGCCAGTCGGGCATGGCACCGAGACCACAGCGCCAAGAGGCGTAGATCGCGGCAATCGCATCGTGATTACGCTCTCCGCTAGCAGAAGCGATTAGGGATTGATAGATGGCTTCGCGGGGATCAGACAGGATCAGTGCAGGCTGCGCCATGGGACTCCTCCGATATCAATTTGGCTCTCACTCGTTGCAAGCAAAAAGTGGGCCGAATTGAGATGCGAGGCGCGAGACGCGAGGTTCGAGATTCGAGACGCGAGGCACGAGGCACGAGACGCGAGGTGCGAGACGCGAGACGCGAGGCGCGAGACGCGAGGCGCGAGGCGCGAGGCGCGAGGTGCGAGACGCGAGGCGCGAGGCGCGAGGCGCGAGGTGCGAGACGCGAGGCGCGAGACGCGAGGTGCGAGACGCGAGGCGCGAGGCGCGAGACGCGAGGTGCGAGACATGAGGTTCGAGATTCGAGGTGCGAGGTCACCCTTCTCACCTTAACCCTTAACCCTTAACCCTTAACCCTTAACCCCTAACCCTTAACCCTTAACCCTTAACCCCTAACCCTTAACCCTTAACCCTTAACCCTTAACCCTTAACCCTTAACCCTTCATTCCCTCACAACCTCCCTAACCAATTCACTATGCACCCAAAAAGGTGTACGAAACAGGCTTGGTTGGGGATAGGAGGGAATGGTTGGAGGGGGTGCATTGTCGGCGAGGAGTTGAGGGCTGTTGTCGGAGTCGAGGCGGTAGAGGCGGTAGGGCGCAGATGGAGGGGTGGTGAGGGTCTGCTGTTGCTGCTCTGCGGCGAGTTCTTGACACTGCTGTGCTGCATTGCAGAGGCGGTAGCCATTGGCAGCGGGGTGGGGCGACCACTGGACGCGGGTACCCTGCTCGGTTGCGGTGATGGTTAGCGGCTCAATCGCGTGGTTGTAGACAACTTCGCTGGGGGGGCTGGTAAGGGGGTTCGCATTGCCGGAATGGGCGGGGGTGTGGCTGGCGATGCGGTAGTGGTAGGGGGTGCCGGGAGTGAGGTGGTGGAGGGTGATGCTGCTCTCTTGCGCACGCTGGAGGGTGGCGGCGGTGTGCCACGGGCCTGCGGGGTGGCTGGCGAGTTGGATCTGGTAGTGGCCGCCATCTGCGCGGTAGTCGATCGGTTGCCACGCCAGGTGGGTTTGGCGGGAGCTAAGGGGGGTGGCGGTGACTTCGACGGGGGCAATGGTCTGGGTGGCGGCCCAGTCGGGTTGGAGTCGGTCGGCGTGGTGATGCGGGTCGCTGCGCAGGGCGTTGTAGTCGAGGCGGAGGTGGGTGAGGCTGGCGGGAAGGGGGGGGATCGCGCCGTGGAAGCGGTTGCCGTGGAGCTGAAGCTCGTCTAGGTAGACGAGGTGGGTGAGGTCGGGAAGGGTGCCGTGAAAGCGGTTGTGGTGCAGCCGCAGGTGGAGTAGCTCCGGCAGGTGGGCGAGGTCGGGGAGGGTTCCGCTAAATTGGTTGTGATTGAGTGAGAGCCAGGTGAGTTCGGGGAGGGCGTTAAGGTTGGGAAGCGCACCGCTGAGCTGGTTGTCGCTTAGGGCGAGCCAGTTGAGTCGGGGGAGGTTGTGAAAGTTGGGGAGACCTCCGCGAAGTTGGTTGTCATTTAGAAAGAGAAAAATCAACTTGGGAAGAGCGCTGAAGTCGGGGATCTCGCCGCTGAGTTGGTTGTGCAGCAGCCACAGGTTGGTCAGTTCGGGCAGGTTGCTAAAGTCGGGGATTTCGCCGCTGAGTTGGTTGGAGCGCAGGGAGAGAATCTGCAGTTGGGGCATACCGCTGAAGTCGGGGATAGTGCCGCTAAACTGGTTGCTGTGCAGGGAGAGGAAGGTGAGGCGCGGTAGCCGGAGGTCGGGGATCTCGCCATGGAGCTGGTTGCCGAAGAGGTGGAGGTGGAGCAGGTGGGGGAGGTCAAGCTGCGGCAGGGTGCCGTGCAGGTTGGCTTCCCCCCGTTCGATGCGGGTGACGACCCCGTCGCTACAGGTAACTCCATGCCAGTTGCAGGGACGGTTATTTTGGTTCCACTGGTTGTCGGCGGCATCGCTCCAGTTAGCTCCGTCGGTGGCGTGCCAGAGCGATAACAGGCCGGCGCACTCGCTGGCCGGGAGCTGCTGCTGCGCGGCGCAGTCGGTGGCGGCGAGCAGCGGGGCGGCGAGCAGCAGTGCCGTGAGCAGGGTGGCGGTGAGGAGTACTCCCGGTCGTTTTAGCATGGTGGTGCCGAACGTACCCGCTACCCTAACTGGCCCAGTAGCCCTTTGGCGTCGGCTTTCTGCTCGGCGGTGCCCTCTACGACGACTTCGTTAAGGATGTCGCGTGCGCCATCCTCATCACCCATATCGATGTAGGCGCGGGCGAGGTCGAGCTTGGTGGCGACCTCTTCCGGGTCAACGTCGCTAGCGGCTGCATCGCTACTGCCCGCATCGTCGCCGCCAAGGGCGGTGTCGAGGGAGAAGTCGAGTTCGCTGCTCGCATCGCTGGCCTGCTTGTTCATGCCGGTGACCTCCAGCCCCTCCCCTTCGCCCGGCAGACCGTCGATCTGGTTGCCTAGGTCGGGGATGCCGCTGGAGGCGCTCTCGTCGTCGTCGAGTCCGTCGAGGTCGAGGGAGAAGTCATCCTCGGTGCTGCTGCCCGATTTACTGGGGGTGACGGTGGTCTCTTCACTGAAGTCGAGGTCAAAGTCCAGATCATCCCCATCGTCGCTGCTGGCGGGCTGCTGGGCGGCTTTGGCCTCTTCGCCCATTAGTCCGGTGAGGTCGAGTCCGGCGAAGTCGTCCTCGTCGTCGTCGCTGGCGATCGGCTGCTCTGCGGCCTGCGAGCTGGTCGCCGGTTCGGTGTCGTCGCCAAGGCCGAGGTCGTCGAAGTCGAGATCCATCCCGTCGTCGCTCGTATCTTGGCTGGCAGACCGCTGCTCTCCATCGCTGTCGCTCAGATCTTCGCTGAAAGCGTTAACGTCGAAGTCGTCATCCTCTTGGTTACTCGGGCCGCCCCCACCGGCGGCCAGCTCCTTCTCCATCTCCATGATCCGCTTCCAGCCATTTGGCTCGCTGCGCTCCAGTCCGAGGTTGGCGCTTTCGGCGAGCAGTTGCGAGAAGCCGTGCTGGTCTTTAGCGGCATGGAGGACTTCGAACAGTTTGAGGCGGAACTCGTGGCGCTCGGGGTCGCGGTCAACGGCTTGGCGGACGAGCTCTTCGGCCTGTTTGAAGCGTCCGTAGGCGATGTAGACATCGGCTTCGGCGAGTGGATCGACTTCGCCGGTCTCCTCTTGCAAGGCCTCGATATCGCTGGGGACGAAATCACTGAGGAAGGAGGTTTCGTCGCCATCTTCCAGTTCGGTATCTTCCGAGAAGTTGCCGGTGGAGGAGAGGCTGTCGAGGAAAGAGGTCTCTTCGGTGGTCAGTCCAGAGAGCTGGTTCTCTTCCGAGGCGAGTTCCGACTCGCCGTGGTCGGACATGAGGATGCTCTCCGGCTCGCCACCCCCCTCGTCACCGGCGCGACGACGGCGCATGAAGAGGAAGGCTCCGGCACCGAGGAGGAGCAGCCCAACTCCTCCACCGAGATAGAGGATGTTGTCCATAAGGGTGGCAACCATCCCCTGCTCCTCGGCAACCGGCGGCGGCGGTGGCGGTGGCGGTGCGGGACGGGCCGGCGGTAGCTCCTCAGCCGGTGGCGGTACGGGGCGGGGCTGTTCGACGACTACCGGATCCGGGGGTGCGATTGGCTGAATCGGGGGGGCAATCTCTTCAACCAGATCGGGGCGCGGCTGGGCGACCGGCTCTTCAACCAGGTCGGGGCGCGGTTGGGCGACCGGCTCTTCGACCGGGGTGGGGCGCGGTTGGGCGACCGGCTCTTCGACCGGGGTGGGGCGCGGCTGGGCGACCGGCTCTTCGACCGGGGTGGGGCG
>SLIM01000299.1 GCA_007135625.1 Gammaproteobacteria bacterium | reverse complement strand
TCGCTAGAATCTAAAGCCTGTTTCTGCTGCTGCTTGTTGAGCATGAACGTGCCGCAACCCCACTTCACAGAAAGGAGAAAGGACGAAAAGTTGGCACGAAATTGGCTAAGAAAATCGCCGAAATGGCTCTTAGCAGAAGATAAATTTTTCAGCTTTTCTTTTGTATGTGTATTAAGGGGTCTTAAACGATTGATTGGAAAGAGGTTTTGAAAAGGGGAGGGGTTTGAGTAGGTACTCTGATGAAGATAGAGATTAGGACATACGTGGTTTACTCCCTGAGCTGTAGACATCACGATGGAAGTCTGGTCGCAAATGAATCAAGAGCCGCTAACATGCAGTTCAACTTGAACCACCCAAAGCGGTACAGCTTTCGCTGCGTTAGAGCCACACCGCTTTTAGCCGCTGGTTACGCGAATCGTTAGGCTTTACTTTGATTTTTCGGCGGGACTCAGGTAGAAGATGCAAACCAGCCCATACCTCAGGATATACCATGAAGCATAGTAGTAAAAAACAAGACCACAAGACAATAAAGCTTAAACCAACTATATTCCCGCTTGGGTTTACCATTAGTCAGGTTGAAGAGAGCTTTGTTATTGTCGATTTCATCGACCTTATCAACGGCGAGCCAACGATTCTGGAGTCAATAGCTTTGCCCACCGATAAAGCCGTACAGCTTGCGACCGCCTTAACCGAAGCAGTAAAAAATGATAGCGCAGAAGATTAATTTATATCACCAAGGAACGGTTCATTAATAACAAAGACAATCATCATGGCAAAACTTTTTGTAGATTCTGGGCCTATGTGGTGGTCCTCAAAAAAAGTGTTCACTTTAGTTATAAAGAGGTCAAAATCCCGCAGCACTAGTCGTAAAGAATCACCAAAAGTTGAAGATAATCATGCAAGAGCGCCTGATAAGCAGCCGTACTTAAGCGTAGCCAAAGTCCCGTCCGATGCTGCGTTCGCTGAATGGTGCAAGCACGTTGATTCGCTAGATATAAACTTGGAAGTAAGTTCCAATTTTTTAACTGCGCTGATTAACAGCAAAGTATTTGGTTCTTCATTTTCATGGGAGGATATTCTTACCGAGTTCAGGCACGCGATCCAATGCTATAAAGAGCTTGCAAAGGATTGCGAACACCTTCCTGAGATATCAAATGAATCGGCTCGACGATTCCTTTTGCTTGCGCCGCTGCTTGTAGGCAGTAATCCAAAAATTTACCTAGATACGCAAAATGGATGTTTTACCGTTGATATTATAACCCGCGAAAATGGTATTCTGAGCGTGCAAATATCACCCATGGGCGCGGTCTACTACTCATGCGTGGAAGAGCATAACCGTATCTATAAAATTACCGGAACAGCGAAATTTAAATGCTCGCATGATTACATCAAATTTAGCAAAATTCTTCGCATGATATGATTGATAGCAAACTGGACGGAAAGGCGATAACATCAGGAAGCGCATCAAGATTTATCAAGCCCGGCTGGATTAAAGACGGTCGTATTACTACAGAGGCTTTTGATCTTCGTGAAGGCAATCCTCCCGAAACGTATGTGTCATTTTTCCTAGTGAACTGCGGATCGGCTGACGAACAGATGCGTTCAGCCTTCAGTATTTTGTCCAAGAAAATCACAAAACATTCCAAATGGAGTATTTCAATAATAGAAATAGAGGATGCGCTAAGCGAGATCAACGATGAGGAGATGCCGTTTATATGCTTTAAGGAGAAGGGAGTTCCGCATTGCGGCCTCTTTTATTTGACAAATACGCAAGAGAAGATTTTAGAAATTAAGGCTACGCTTTGTTTGCTCGCAAAAAAGAGGCTTAATTCGGCCTACCAGCTTGCTAACAGCGTCTAACGGTTGCCTCCAGCGGACTCTCCGCCGTGCAGCAGGCTCAAGGGACGATCCAGCGCTCCACCGACTACTTCCCCTCCACGCCCTACAACACGTCGCACGGGAAGCCCATATCAACGCCCCTCAGTGTGGGACATAGTGGAGCGTCAGGCGCTAGGCTGCTGGCTCACGCCACCCTCTTCTCCTCTGCATCTAAAGCGCCGCCCAAGGACGGCAGCGACCAATAACCAGGCCACTAACGCGACGCTACCCACAGTCAGCAGCGGCCCCAAACCTTGATAGAGGTCATGAGACCCCATAAAGGCCATCAAAGCGGTCATGGCAGAGAGCGGCAGAGCGATGAAAACAGGGGCGCTCAGGGTGTTGAGTACCACCATCGCCCAATCGACGCGACGTCGCCGCGCCGCTGCCAGATCGGGCATCGCCCTGCGACCGGCCACCAGGCGGAGCAGGTGTTCCCAACTCGCCACCAACCAGGCGACTCCAGTGAGCGCCAGGGCGAACGCCAAAAGGTAAGGAAAAATCCCAACCCAGCGCACACCTCCAGCCTCACTCACCGGTTCCATGCGGTGAAATACAGGACGCTCTTTGGCGTAGACCACACGCGCCCACTCCTTGCCGCTGGCGTGATCGTGCAGAATCGCCTCTTCGCTAAGAAACGGAGTTCCTCGGTACTCTACACCCTCCACGGAAAAGTGATAAACCCGAGGTTGCCGCGAAGGGTTCTGAAACCGCTCCGGGTCGGGATTGGTAAGCGGGAGCAGCAGCTCGACCACTTCGCTGGAGTTCAACACCCGATCTTTGAGGTAGTGCGGAAGCGCCGCCGCCAGCAGCAGCGAGAGAAACACCGTCAGGGTTAGCGCTAACCCGGCGATTTGCTGCGCCCAACGGCTCCCTCGCCCGTCTGCTAGCAAGGTAACTGGTGCGCTGCTTCGCATTCGCATTCAGAACATCCCCCGTTCAGCCAGTGACATCACCAAAGAAACCCCAATACACAGCATCAATCCCAGCTCCACTCACAACCACACACCGCAATGCTACCACTAGACATTAAGTCTTTATCCGAATCTACCTCAACACCAAGGAGACGTTTTCACCTCTTCTCCAGCCCTCAGCCGGAGCGGCTAGATCACGCACATCTTGCAATCGACCCGCAAGCCATCTATCATCCGAGCGGCTGCGTCATCTCGCTCCCTGGTCACCCAGCGTTCTGTCTATAGTCCCCACCCCGCACTTGACACCTGAACACCCTAACCCATGTTACTACAACTCACCCAATACCTAACCACCCTACACAGCGGCTTCGGGGTATTCCAATACCTCACTCTACGCGCTATTCTCGGCGTACTCACCGCCCTCGCCATCGCACTGCTCATCGGCCCGCTGATGATCCGCCGCCTCAGCCGCTACCAGATCCGCCAAACCGTACGCAGCGACGGCCCGCAAAGCCACCACATCAAAAGCGGAACCCCCACCATGGGAGGAACCCTGCTGCTGGTCGCCATTATCGTCGCCACCCTGCTCTGGGCCGATCTTAGCAACCGCTACATCTGGATCATTCTTAGCGTCACCCTCGCCTTTGGTGCCATCGGTTTTTACGACGACTACAAAAAGATCGCGCTGAAAGACCCGAGCGGTCTTGCCGCCCGCTACAAATTTTTCTGGCAGTCGCTGGTTGGCCTGGTCGCTGCGTTCGCCCTCTATCTTACTTCCAGCCTGCCTGCTGAGACCACCCTGATCTTCCCCTTTTTTAAGGATCTTAACTGGCAACTGGGACTTCTGTTTATCCCCTGGGCGCTGCTGGTCATCGTTGGGGCGAGCAATGCGGTGAACCTCACCGATGGACTCGACGGCTTGGCGATTCTGCCCACCGTCCTGGTCGCTGGCGGGTTGGGGGTCTTTGCCTACGTCTCGGGCCATGCTGTTATCGCGGAATACCTGCTCCTCCCCCACCTCCCCGGGGTCGGCGAGATGGTTGTTTTCTGCGGAGCGCTGATCGGCGCGGGGCTAGGCTTTCTCTGGTTCAACGCCTATCCTGCACAAGTTTTTATGGGGGATGTCGGAGCGCTGGCGCTCGGGGCGGCGCTCGGAACGTTGGCGATTATTACCCGTCAAGAGGTCATTTTGGTGATTATGGGGGGGATTTTCGTACTGGAGACCCTTTCGGTGATCCTTCAGGTCGGCTCGTTTAAGCTCACCGGACGGCGTATCTTCCGCATGGCTCCGCTGCATCACCACTTTGAACTCAAAGGGTGGCCGGAGCCACGGGTGATCGTTCGCTTTTGGATTATTACCGTAATCCTTGTACTTATCGCCCTCGCTAGCCTTAAAATTCGCTAAGGGCGCTATCATGTCACCACCCTACAATACGCTTATCGTCGGACTGGGAGTCACCGGTCTCGCTTGCGCCCGTTACCTTGCGGCAAAGGGCGAATCTTGCAGCGTCACCGATAGCCGCCCGCACCCCCCGGAGCTGGCCGCACTGCGCAGCGAACTGCCGCACATTCCCTATCAGGTCGGCGGCTTTGACCCGGCTCTCTTCGCTAGCGCCCAACGCATCCTCCTCTCTCCCGGCATTTCGCGCCAAGAGCCGCTGATCGCCGCCGCGCTTGCCCGTGGCTGTGAGGTGATTGGCGATATCGAACTCTTTGCACGCCAAGCGACCGCACCGATTGTTGCGATTACCGGCTCGAACGGCAAAAGCACGGTCACTACCCTAGTCGGTGAAATGGCAAACCAACAGGGGCTGCGCACTGCGGTTGGCGGCAATCTCGGCAGACCTGCGCTCGAACTGCTCTCCCATAATCCTGAGCTTTATGTGCTGGAACTCTCCAGCTTTCAGCTCGAAAGCACCTACCGGTTACGCCCTCAGGTCGCCGTGGTGCTTAACCTCTCTCCCGACCACCTCGACCACCACCGCACGTTGGCCGCCTACATCGCCGCTAAGGCGAGCATCTATCAACACGCCAAGATCCGCCTTTTCAATCGCGATGATCCCCAAGTCGCGGCTCTCCAGGGCGAGCCGCGCCCGACTGATCGCTGGTTTGCGCTGGGGTCGCCGCAACATCCCGACGACTACGGTCTTTGCCACCACGCCGGTAGTGAGTGGCTCTGTCGCGGAGAGCAGCTTTGGCTGCCGGTCGCCGAGGTCGCGCTTAGCGGTCGCCACCAACTCGCCAACGCCCTCGCCGCAGTGGCCCTTGCGGAGGCGGCTGGCATCGCACCGCCCGCTATTCTGCACGCCCTCCGCAGTTTTGCTGGCCTTCCCCACCGTAGCGAGCGGATCGCAGAGCAGCACCAGGTCACTTGGTACAACGACTCGAAGGGGACTAATATCGGGGCCTCTATCGCTGCGTTGCAGGGACTCCGCCGCAGCACCGGGCGCACTCTGCTGATCGCTGGCGGGGATGGCAAGGGGGCTGATTTTGCCCCGCTCGGCGAAGTGATTGCGGCAGAGGTTGGCGAGCTGATTCTTATCGGACGCGATGCCGAACGGATCGCCGAGGCACTTCCCCCGAGCTTTACGGCGCAACACCGGGCGGCATCCCTGGAGCAGGCGGTGGCGCTGGCGGCACAACTCGCTCGCCCCGGTGACCAGGTGCTGCTCTCCCCCGCCTGTGCCAGCTTCGATAGGTTTCGTAACTATGTCGAGCGCGGTGATTGCTACCGGCAGGCGGTAGCGGAGCAGCTCGCCGTCGGTGGCCCTTCAGGGCGAGCGGGGATAAACTCTGATAACCCCCCTTCCTCACAAGAGTCAATATGATGATGCATAGCAGCAACGCCCCCCCCTTCGGTAGCTCTCCCGGAGAGCTTGGCGCGGCGCAGCCGGTGCTACTGCCTGAGCTAGATTACCCGCTAATCGGTGCGGCGCTGGCGCTGCTTGGGCTGGGGCTAGTGATGATCTCCTCCTCTACCCTGCATGTCTACTCCCAGCAGCCGTTCTACTTTGTCATTCGCCATGCGATAGCGCTCCTCGCCGGAGCCATCGCCGCGCTTATTGTCTACCGCATCCCGATCCATCTGTGGCGCACTTTTGGAGGGGTGTTCTTCGTTATCGGTCTGCTGCTGCTAACGCTGCTGATGATTCCCGGCGTGGGACACGAGGTGAATGGTGCCACGCGCTGGTTTCGTCCCTTTGGGGTGAGTATTCAACCGTCAGAGTTTGTAAAATTATTTGCCATTCTCTACATTGCCGGTTATCTGGCGCGCCATCAGCAGGAGATTACGGCTAGCGCGTGGGCTTTTCTCCGCCCGCTGCTTTTAATTATCTTGGCCTGCGCTCTGATTATGTGGCAGCCGGATTTCGGTACGGTGGGAGTCATCGTTGTCACTACCATGGGAATGCTCTTTCTCGGCGGGGTGGCGCTGCACTACTTTGGTATCCTCTTCGCTCTTGCGGCTAGCGCTTTGGTCTCTCTCGTCCTGATCTCGCCCTACCGCATGAGCCGCATGACCTCTTTTACCGATCCCTGGGCCGATGTTCACGACGGCGGCTACCAACTGGCACAGGCGCTGATCGCTTTCGGTCGCGGGGAGTGGAGCGGGGTCGGTCTCGGCAACGGTATTCAAAAGCAGTTTTATCTCCCCGAGGCGCATACCGATTTTATTATGGCGGTCATCGGCGAGGAGCTGGGACTGCTCGGTAGTCTGCTGGTGATTAGCCTTTTTGCTGTTATTGTATGGCGGGCTTTCGCCATTGGAGCTGCTGCCGAGCGTCTCGGCAATATGTTTGCCGCTTGGCTGGCGCAAGGGTTGGGACTCTGGCTGGCGATTCAATCAGCGGTTAATATCGGGGTTAATATCGGTGCCTTGCCGACCAAAGGGTTAACCCTTCCGCTGATGAGCTACGGCGGCAATAGTATTGTTATCGCCTGCGTCGCAATCGCTATCCTGGTCCGCATCGACCGCGAAAATCGCCAGCGGCTGACCACGCAGAACGCACGCGAAGTGTGGGCGGTATGAGGCTGGTGAACCCGGTTATCTCTCTCGCGAGACCCCAATGATGAACCAACCGCTACCTCGGCAAGAAGGCGTGTCTTCTGTGCCTACTCAGCAAGAGGGCGTATCTTCTGTGCGTACTCAGCAAGAGGGCGTATCTTCTGTGCCTACTCAGCAAGAAGGCGTATCTTCTGTGCCTACTCAGCAAGAGGGCGTATCTTCTGTGCGCACTCAGCAAGAAGGCGTATCTTCTGTGCGTATTATGATTATGGCCGGCGGTACCGGTGGCCATGTCTTTCCCGCTCTCGCTCTCGCTGGCGAGCTACGCGCTCAAGGGTGCGAAATCTTCTGGCTGGGGGTGCCGGGAGGCTTTGAGGCGACGACCGTTCCGGCGGCTGGCTTTGCTATGGAGTGGGTCACTCTGCAAGGGGTGCGGCGCAGTGGAATTAAGCGGCTGCTGTTGGCACCGTTGCAGATCGGCCGGGCGATGTGGCAAGTTGCCCGCATTCTGCGCCGTCGCCGTCCTGCTCTGGTGATTGGCATGGGCGGATTTGTTAGTGGCCCTGGTGGTATCACCGCTCGCCTGCTGGGAATCCCGCTGGTGATCCATGAGCAGAACCGCATCCCCGGTCTCACTAATCGAATCCTGGCGCGTATCGCAAATCGGGTGCTGGTCGCCTATCCGGATACTTTGCGCCATCATGCGGCGATTCATGTCGGTAATCCGGTGCGCCCGGAGATCGCGGCGATCCCCCCTTGGAGTGAGGCGGGGGCGGGGCGAACCTCTCCCTCTTGGAGCGAGGCGGGGGCGGGGCG
>SLIM01000007.1 GCA_007135625.1 Gammaproteobacteria bacterium | reverse complement strand
GCGGTGAGCGGTGAGCGGTGGGTAGGGGGGTCGGTTGGGTGGTGTGTTCAGCTCCCTTCCCCGATCCTCCTGCACTGCACAGCGCTGGCATCATAGACTACTCGTACAGTTTGATGGCATTCAAATCGGACGTAGCCGCCCGCTATGCCGACATCATTGATCAAGTCGCAACAAAAGCCGCTAATGATTATTATCGATCCACCTGAACTAGATCGGTCCTCTTCAAGAGAGGAGCTTGAAGCGTGGCTTAACAAGCTTCAGTCTTTTGACCATGCCGACCCGACGATTCTCAAAATCGAGATCATGCGTGTTGAGCGGTGGCTGCGTAAGCATAATGAACTGGTAGCAAAAAGGGATTTCAAAGATTGAGCCTACTAACCATCACGGTAGACACTAGCGCCGCTACCCAGCACCTGGGCACCCTTGAGGAGCGTCTCACTAACCTGCGCCCACTCCTCAAGGTCATCGGCGAAGAACTCACCGAATCCACCAAGCGCCGCTTCGAGACCTCGACCGGCCCCCAGCAACAACACCAAAAATCCATCCCCCAAAACCAAGAACCCAAGTAAAAAACCGCTTGCATCGCTTTTCAAAAAGTCGCAGCATAGACCTTCCGGGCGGATCGCACCTCCGACAGCCTGTCGCCAGCGACCGCACAAACTTTGAATTCTTGTTGATGATGCAGTAGAAGCCAATGACCCCGAAAGATCTGGAACCGTTGCGAGAGTATCTCGCCTCCCGTGTGATTGGTCAGCAAAAGCTCATAGACAGTATGCTGATATGTCTACTCAGTAATGGTCACCTGCTAGTGGAGGGGATGCCCGGTCTAGCCAAGACCACCGCCGTGAAGGCACTCTCCGAAGCGATTGAGGGGGATTTTCACCGCGTTCAATTTACCCCCGACCTACTCCCCTCGGATCTCATCGGCACCGACATTTATCGCCATGATAAAGGTGAATTTGAGTTCCGTCCCGGCCCACTGTTTCACAACATCCTGCTTGCCGATGAGGTCAACCGCGCCCCCGCCAAAGTTCAGGCGGCGCTGCTGGAGTCGATGGGAGAGTACCAAATCACCGTCGGACAGAAGACCTACCCACTCCCCGAACTGTTCATGGTCTTGGCAACGCAAAATCCTATTGAGCAGGAGGGAACCTACCACCTCCCCGAAGCACAGCTCGACCGCTTTCTGATGCAGGTGTGGGTCGGCTACCCCAGCCGCGCCGAAGAGCTATCCATTTTGGAGCTAGACCTCAGCCAGCAGCACGCCCCGCCGCGCCCGCCGCAGCACCTCCTCTCGCAGCAGGCCATTTTTCAGATGCGCCGTGAGGTCAGTAACGTCTACCTTGACCCCAAGCTCAACAGCTATATCGTCGATCTGGTACAGGCGACCCGCAACCCCTCCGCCTACGATGCCGACCTCGGACGCTGGTGCCGTTTCGGTGCCTCGCCGCGTGCCTCCATCGCCCTCGCCCGCTGCGCCCGCGCCCGCGCCTGGCTCAACGCAGAGCAGTATGTGCGGCCCGACCATATCCAACAGGTGGCCCCCGAAATCCTGCGCCACCGGGTGCTGCTCACCTTTGAAGGCGAAGCCGAAGGGGTCAGCAATGATGATTTCGTGAAGCGCCTGCTGGAGCTGGTGGCCGTCCCTTGACCCCCAACGGATGACCCGGTCACAGCCCTCGGAGCGATGTAATGCCCCTCTATCCACGACTTGACGACCTGCTGGAGCTGCGCCACCAGGCCCGCACCTTGGGCCTCGCCTCCCACCACCTGGTTAACTCCAACTTCAGCGGACTCTACGCCTCGGTCTTTCGCGGCTCGGGACTCGATTTTGACGAGGTGCGCGAATATTCCCCCGGGGATGATGTGCGCAACATGGAGTGGAAAGTTACCGCTCGCACCAATCGCCCCCATACCAAAGTATTTCGCGAAGAGCGCGAGCGGGCGGTGGTACTCTGTGTCGATTTTAGCCCCCACATGGCTTTTGGTACACGCGGCACCTTTAAGTCGATTCAGGCGGCACGCACTGCGGCACTGCTCGGCTGGGCGGCGAACTCGGTGCAAGATCGGGTCGGCGGACTCCTCTTCGGCAATGCCGAGACCGGCACCCAGCACTTCCGTCCCACCAAGGATCGACGGGCGCTCTGGCGACTGCTCAAGGCACTCTCTCAGCCCAGCACCAACGCCAGCAGCGGTGACCCACTCGCTACCGCGCTGCAACATGCCGAGAAGGGGGCGGCGACCGGTGGACTCATCCTGGTGATCGCCGACTTTAACCGCGACCCGCGCCCGCTGGAGAGTATTATGGGGCGGCTCTGTCAGCGCCACACTCTGGTGCTGCTGCCGATGGATGACCCTGCCGACCGCGAACTGCCGCCGCTGGGGCGGGTCACTTTTAGCTCTGCGGATGGCCGGCTGCTGGAGATTGATAGCGATAACGAGGCGGGGCGGCGTGCTTACCGCGAGTTGTGGGAGCAGCAGCGCACGGCGCTACTGGCGATTGCCAAGCGGCTGGCGGTTCCCTGCATCCCGATTGCGACCGATGACGATCTCCACTCGACGCTTATTCGGGGTCTCCAATACTACGCCCGTGCGAGGATTCTGCGGTGACTGGCACTCTCCCCCTTCAGTTACGCGATATTCGCGACCTCGACCCGATCTCCTGGTGGCCCCCTGCCCCCGGCTGGTTGCTGCTTACCGTTCTCACCCTGCTACTGCTCTATATCGCACTGGTGGTGCTGCGCTCATTTCTGCACGATCCACCGGGAAGCTGGCGACGCGAAGCGCGGCGACAGCTCCATCAACTGCGCCGTCGTCAGCGCAAGCAGCCCCCGAAGCAGACCGCCGCCGAACTCTCCGAGCTGCTGCGCCGTATCGCCATTGCCCGCTTCGGGCGCGAGGGGTGCGCCGCGCTCTCCGGCGAGGCGTGGCTGGAGTGGTTGCGCAACCACGATCCCAACCGTTTCGATTGGCTGCGCCACGGCAAGACGCTACTTGACCTCCCCTACGCGCCGATTCAGCAGTGCGGCCCGAGTCCCGCGCTCGATCAATTGATTAGCGCTGCGGTACAGATGGTTAACAGCAGTAAAGAGGATGCTACCCGGTCACTGCGGAGGTGGCGATGAACAGGAGCCGTTGCAGTGTTTGAGTTTCACTGGCCCTGGATCGCGCTGCTGCTGCCGCTCCCGCTTCTGGTCTACTGGCTCTGGCCACGCCGCCTGCCGAGTGGGCGCGAGCGCCCGCTGGAGGGGCGGCAGACCACCCTTCTGCACCCTGCGATTGAGCGGTTGCAGCAGAGCTTTCAGAGCCGTCGCCCACGTAGCCCGCTAACCGGCGTACTCCATGCCCTGCTGCTGATGCTGCTGTGGTTGCTGCTGCTTCTGGCGTTAATGCGCCCGCAGTGGCTGGAACCCTACACCGAGCTAAAGACCCCCGGTTACGATTTGATGATTGCGGTGGATGCCTCGCGCTCAATGACCGCTCTCGATTTTACCCAGGATGGCCGACCGGTCAGCCGTATGGCGGTACTCAAGGGGGTACTCGACCGCTTTATCGAGAGCCGGGAGGGAGATCGCGTCGGCTTGGTGATTTTTGGTAGCCAGGCCTTCGTGCAGTCCCCGCTCACCTTCGACCGTAACGCGGTGCGCTCGATGGTGCGGGCGATGGAGCCGGGGATGGCGGGCGATGCCACCGCGATGGGCGATGCTATGGCGCTGGCGATTAAGCGGCTGCGTGAGCGTCCCGAGGGTTCACGGGTGCTGCTGCTGATTACCGACGGCGATAGCAACGCCGGACTGATTCCGCCGCAACTGGCAGCGCGGCTGGCGGTTGCGGAGGGGGTACGGCTCTATACCATCGGGGTCGGCAGCCTCCAGGAGGAGGTGCCGATTCTCGCTCACGATGGTCAGTACCGCATGGAGCGCGATATGATTATGCAGGAGGATCTGCTGATCCGCCTGTCACAGGCGACTGGCGGGGCCTATTTTCGTGCTACTGATAGCGATATGCTGGAGATCTTTTCGCAACGCATCGCCGCGCTGGAGCAGAGCGAGGTCGAGCAGGTCACTACCCTCATTCCCACCCCGCTCTATCGCTGGCCGCTGGGGGCGGCACTGCTGATCCTGCTGCTGCTGGGACTCTTCCCCGAAGGAAGGATGCGCACCCCCGACGGAGGAAACCATGGCTGAATCGGAGTTTGCTTTTCACTTCTCCCAACCCTGGTGGCTGCTGGCTCTGCTGCTGATCCTCCCGGTCTCCGCTTGGCTGCGGCGCAGTAGCGTACACAGTCGCCAGGCCCGCATCAATCGCTACGCCGACCGCCACCTAATGCCCTACCTCACCGGCAGTCGTGAGTTACGCCCGCGTGAGCGCCGCCGCCGTCTCACCCGCTGGGCAATCCTCTGGAGCCTGCTGGTCATCGCCATGGCCGGACCGCGCTGGGATCACACCGAGGTTCGCCTCTACACGCCTGGGGCCAGCTTGGTGATTCTGCTCGACATCTCCCGCTCCATGGAGGTTACCGATGTCACCCCCAACCGCATCGCTCGCGCCCGGCAGGAGATCGACGATCTGCTCGACCTCAACCCGGGGATTCGCGTTGGTCTGATCGCTTTTGCCAGCGTCGCCCATGTAGTCACCCCGATCACCGAAGATAGTGCCACGCTGCGCAATCTGCTTCCCCACCTTACCAGCGACTTGGCACGCCTGCAAGGCTCCCGCCTGGATGAGGCGTTACGCCGCGCCGAGCTGCTTCTCGCCGCCGAACCGGCGGAGAGTAGCCAGGCGATTCTTCTCATTTCTGATGGAGATTTTCCAAGCCAGGATTATCCCGAGCTGCTCACTCAGGTCGCCGCGCTTGCCGCCCAAGGGATTACCCTGCATACCCTTGGGGTCGGAACCGCTGCGGGTGGCCCGGTTCCCGCCGCTAACGGCGGTTGGCTTACCGATCCTCAGCGCAACTTGATTCAGTCGCGCCTCGATCCGCGCCAGCTTCAGCAACTCGCCGATGCGGGTCACGGGATCTACCGCCTAGCCGATTTTCGCAGTGACGATGTGGCTGCTATCCTCGATCAAATCTTGCACAGCGGGGCGAGTCAGCAGCTCCGCCCGGAGAGCGCTTTAGTCTGGAACGAGCGCTACTTCTGGCTGCTCATCCCGGTTTTGCTGCTCCTCCTGGGGCAGTTTCGACGGGTGCGCAGTTTGGAGGAGAGACCCCAATCATGAACCGCACCCCGCTTCGCAGCGCCCTGCTCCTTGCTCTTGGCCTTAGTGTCGGCAGCGCCCAGGCCAGCCTGTTTCACAATAGCGAGCAACGCGCCGCCCGCTACTACGCCGCAGGCGACTATCCGCAGGCCGCTGAAACCTTTCGCGACCCCTATCGGCGCGGGGTCGCCGCCTACCGCGCTGGGCGCTACCGCGATGCCGCTGACGCTTTCACCGAGGTGGAGCGGGAGGCGGTCTGGCTCGATGCCCGCTATAATCTTGGTAACGCTGGCTTTATGTTGCGTGACTACGAAGCGGCGATTGCTGCTTATCACCAGGTGCTGGAGCAGCAACCCCACCATCAGGATGCCCGCTACAATCTTGGTCTTGCCCGTGCCATGCTCGCTGCAACCGATCCTGAGCGGCTGGAGCAGCTTGATCGGGAGCGCCAGGAGCGGCGTGAACGGGAGGAGCGGGAGGAGCAGGAGCAGAAGCAGGAGCGGGAACAGGAGCAGAAGCAAGAGCAAGAACAGCGGGAGGAGCAGGAGCAGGAGCAGCGGGAGGAGCAGGAGCAAGAACAAGAGCAGGAGCAACAGGAGTCCTCCGAAGAGTCTGATGAGTCTGAAGAGTCCGACCAGGAGGGGGAGAGTGAGGAGGAGTCGAGTACCGGCGAAAGTGGTGAGGCCGAGGAGTCTGGTGACCAGGGCGACCCGCAGCCCGATGGAGAGGGGGGCGGCGAGGAGCGGGAAGCAGCGGATAGTGATGGCGACGGCGACAGTGATGGCGATAGCGACGGCGATAGCGATAGCGATGGCGACAGCGATAGCGACGGCGAGATGGGGAGTGAAGGTGATCCGTTGACTGCGCAGCAGGATGCGGCCTCCGATCAGCAGGGTAGCGAGCAGGAGCGCGACGATAGCCGTGGCGAGCAGCAGCAGCCCGCAGCAGAGCCAGCCGAGAGCGGTGAGGAGGAGAGCGGCGACCCGAGCCAGGGCAAAGACCCTTCTCAAGAGCAGGGCAAAGATCCCTCTCAAGAGCAAGACAAAGATCCCTCTCAAGAGCAGGGCAAAGACCCCTCTCAAGAGCAAGGCAAAGATCCCTCTCAAGAGCAAAGCGACGGTGACCAGCAGCCCGAGCCGCAAGCCGCAGCGGGCGAGGAGGCGGACGCAGGGGATCGTGCCGACCCCGCCAGCCAGCGACCGCCCGGCCCCCAGCCTGGCGAAACTCCCGCGCCAGAGCGCGGCCCACCCCCCTCCCGGGAGCCACCTCCCGTCCCCGGCGAGCAGAGTGAGATGGTGGATCACTTTGACCAGCTCGGCGAAGCCGCCGACCTCGAAGGAGAGCGTGACGGAGCGCAGGGGAGTGGTGAGCAGCAAGGGGCCGGACGCGCCGATGTCCCCCCGATGATGGAGCAGTGGTTAGAGCAGATCGAGGGCGACCCCTCGCAACTCCTCCGCACGCAATTTCGCATTGAAGAACAGCGCTCCTTGATGCACCCCGGAGGCCCCCAACAGGAGAGAAGACCGTGGTAGGAATTGTGAATTGTGCTGTTCGTCGCCCGGCAAAAGCGACCTCCAACGGCATCCATTAACTCTTTGTGGATCTTCCTGTTATGCCTAGACAGCCCCTGCTTCTGCTGATCGTCCTGCTCTACGCCACCACGTTAGGAGCCAATCCCTACGCCCCCCAGGGCGCTCACCCCTACTCGGCCCCCGGACAACCGCAGCACTACCAGCAACCATGGGGCTATCACCCTTGGGGCGGGCAGCCGTACAGCCCGTGGGGCGCTCCTTCGCAGCAGCCAACGCCGCCGCAGCAGCCAGCACCGTCGCAACAACCGGCACCGCAGCAATATTGGCAGCCGCAGCCGCAACAACCGGCACCGCCGCAATATCGGCAGCGGCAGCCGCAGCCGCCCCCCTCTGGCGGTACTTGGCCCGCTTGGCCCGGCTGGTCATCCCCCAGTGGCCCGAGCGCCCAACCGGATCGCCGCCAACCGCTCGCCATGCCAGCGATGGAGCTGGAGGTCGAACTGGGCGATACCCTGCTCTATGCCCAACAGAACACCGTTCTCACTCTGCGCCTGGTGAGTGCCACCAATCTGCGCACCGCCACTCCCGAACTCCCCACCACCGGCGAGGTCGCTTACGTTCGCCTTGACGGCCCCACCTCCGAACTGCGCGGCCAAAAGATCATCAACCGCTACCGCTACGCCTTCACTCCGCTGCTCGACGGCAGCCTGCTGCTCCCCCCGATCCGCTTTACTGGCGAGACCACTGGCGGCCAACCCTTTGAAATCGCAAGCGAACCGCTGCAACTCACGGTTCTCCCCGCCGAACCCGATATCTACCCCTGGCGACCGCTGCATGGACTCATCCTGCAGGCCCGCCTGGAGGGGGAGCGCCGCGCCGAAGCGGGACAGCCGCT
>SLIM01000158.1 GCA_007135625.1 Gammaproteobacteria bacterium | reverse complement strand
GGCAGGGATGGTCTCTGCCGCAGTCGGGAAAGTCACGCCTGTCAGATACGAATGTGGTCAGTAAGACACGTCGGGGCAGGAAAAGAACCGTGCGCATCTTTGCGCACTTTCTTGATAGCAGATTGGCAACTGCCGCCATTGCGGTGATGAGCGGTAGAGCAAAGTGCTAAGGCGACTCTTCGCCCCGGCCAGAACGTCATTCAGTACGATCAACGGGTCTCCTGGTAGCGGCCCGCCGAGGGGCTGCGAGAGGGTGCGACTCAAACCGAATCTTGACGGCACTTCCAATCAGGGGTATGCTTTGGCGTAGGGGGTTGGATTTCCTAATCCTTTCCTTGCAAATTCTAGAGATCACCTACACCGCTACCTGGAATACGATGCACATTGAAACCGAACTGGACTCACAACATAGTGACCAACTGATTCGCTTGCAGCGGCGCATCAATCGCCCTCTGCCGGAGGTGGTCGCCGACCTTCTCGCATCGGCTTTGGACCAGACCTCGGAGGAAATCGAAGGCGAAAAAGCCTTGCGCATTCTGCGCGAGACCGGCCTGCTCGGCTGCATGAAAGGTGATGGCGACCTCTCCGTGGACTACAAACGCCACCTGTGGCAGCCCAACGAGTGATCATCGCCGACACCGGCCTATGGGTCGCGCTATTCGACCGGCGTGACCGCTACCATACCGCCGCAGCCAAACGGCTGGCTAGCCTTGACGAACCCCTCATCACTACCATCCCCGTGATTACCGAGGCGTGCTACTTGCTGCAGACCCATGCGGGCCAAGACTATGCCTGTACATTCCTTGCCGCCCAACCCAAGGGACTCTTCCGATTGGCCACCTTTGACGGCGCAATCCTCGCCCGCGCCGAACCCCTGATGCGACGCTATGCCAACCTCCCGATGGACTTCGCCGACGCTTCACTGGTGCTGCTTGCCGAAGAGCTGGGACACGGTCGCATCCTCAGCACTGACCAGCGCGACTTCGAGACCTACCGCTGGAAACAGCGACATCCTTTTGAGAATCTGCTGGCGCCGGATCCCTGACAGACTGCGCTGGAGTCGAATCCCCGCTAAGCCGCACACAGAGGGCTGTTCCGTCATGAGCTGGACGAGTTCGAGTACGATTAACGGGTCTCCTGGCAGCCCAATTTCTGCTTCATCATCGCCCTTCGGTGGTTCTCACCGTTCGCTCATTTCAAACCGACTTTCCGCACCTTGTCCTTATAACCCACTGATTCGAATAAATTATTATGTTTTTCTATAGTCATACTAAAAGAAAAAATATCTTTTGCATCAGTGTGTTGCACGGGGGGGTGCGGAATGTGGGTTCAAACCCCAGTTCCCCAGATTATCCAGTCAACTCCAGATAAATCGCTGTAGAGAACCCCATCAACGCTAAAATCCGTACCTGAACCGCTGACAGCGGAGAGAGACAGCGATGTTTCACGCCGTCGAGGACGATTTCGATCAAGCTGACCCACTCAAAAGCCTTCAGCATCATCTCGGTGATAGGACTCGCCGTGGCTCGCTTGGGATTACCTCGATAAATACCGGCAAGCTTTTCCCCCTGATCACTGAGCGCCTTGCGCACACTGAACTCCAGCAAGCAGAGGATGCGCAGGCCGATGCTCAACAGGCGGATCAGTCCTTTGATTCGCTCTTCGGAACTCAGGTACAGCGGTGTCGGCCCCAGCACTTTGCCCTTGGAAACGGTTCAACAATAACTAATACACTTTCAGGAAGACTCAGAGGCATCGACAACGTAATTCCATTCCCCAAGGGTTTCGTCATGCCGAATGAATTGGTCTTTGTAGCTTAGGAATGCGTTCATACGGACTCCTGTCATCGTCTATAATTTGAGGTATGCAAGACATGCTAGCAAAAAACAGAGATCCATATAGCCTCTATTTGGAATAGTTTTCGGAAGCCTGATTTATTACAATGATAGATTCTTCCGTAGATACAAAGCACATGTAGAGATCATGGTACAGTACGGAAGGTGTTCACTTTGTTGTTGAACCGTTCCATACCCACTTCCACAACTTCGCCTCAAGACCCCGGTGGTTATGCTCACCTCGCGGGCCGGACGGCGCGACCAGCTCAAAGGGGTGATGGTTGAGGCCGATAGCTACCTGATTAAACCGGTGGCGAGTGAGGAGTTGGAGAGTACCTTGGAAAAATTGTTAGAGAGGTGAGCGCCGTCGAGATGCTGGGTCGAATTGATTCGACCTTGTAGGGAGGATCGAGCTGGCCGAATGAGTTTGGCCCTACCATACCACGATGTAGGGTCAAATTGATTGGGTCATAAAGCAGGTTCGGCGCGATGGTCTTTCGCTTCAGTTTCCATCATGCGCTTCGCCTTTTGCAGACCAAAATAGTAGACGAACGCCAGGCCAAGCAGACAGAGATTACCAAGCCAGAAGTAACGGTTGATGAGTTCATCGAAGCTCCAGCCGTGGTGTTCGATCAGTTTATAGGAGTCGGTATAGCGACCGCCGGTGGTGCCGTAGGGGACGTTGGACAGGTCAGACAAGGCACTGACCCAGACCGAATACATGTCCACAAAGGCGGCGGCACCGATGGCGACGAAACCCCAGCGAAGGTGGCCGCGATAAAGATTGGTGTACTTGCCGTAATAGAAGCTGGCCATTAGCAGGGTGGCGAGGATCATGCCCACGCCGTCGCCGGCAAAGGTGATCAACATTTGCGCGGTGTCGATGGAGATGAGTAGGGTGAAGATGAGCTGGAGTAGCAGCAGCGTGCCGACGAAGAGCATTCCGGGGCGGCTCTGCAGACGGTAGGCGAAGTAGAACAGGTAGCCGAGACCGGCACCCAACAGCAGCGGGGTAATCACTCCCCGGCTATCGGAGAAGGTGACGGTGACCCAGACGGTGGGGATGGCGAAGAAGCCGGAGAACCAGGCCATTAGGGCGTGGCCGAGTTCATGGATCGGCATGCCCAGCCAGACCCGCTGTATCCAGGAGCCGGTGTCGGAGAGGTTGAACAGGAGTGCGATGAACAGCATGGCGGGAATCGTGTAGAGGCAATATAGATACTCCCGTTTCCGGTCGCGCACATTTTCCCAACCCTCTTCCCAGCTCTCTTCCTCCTCCCCGGTCTCCTCTTCGTCGGTTTGGGGCGAGCGGGGCGGTGGCGGCGGCAGGGGTTGGCCGTTGGCCGCAAAGAAGTTTTTCAAGAGTACGCCGCAAGAAGTACAGGAGGTGTGGGCGAGTTCTTTGGCGATGAAGCTGTTTTCGCGCTGGCAACGGGGGCAGGTGACCTGAATGCTGTCGCGCTCCGCCTGTTTGATGGCGTTGATCTCGCGGGAGTCGAACCACACCGCATCGCAAGCGACGCAGCCATCCACTTCGATTTCGGTGCCGGGATAGAGATAACTGGAGAGGGGCTGACCACAGTTCGGGCAGGCCCGCGAGGTGGGCGTGGCGTAGAGCGGAATGGCCAGTTTGCGAACCACTTTTTTACCCAGCACCCAGGCCAACTGCTCCTTGTCGGCCCAGATCCCTTTGCAGTGGGTGCAGTGGGAGAGCTTGACCGGGACTCCCTTTACCGCGACCTGGCGCAGATCTTGGTTCTTACAGGCGGGACATTTCATGGCGGCTGGTTCCTCATAGAGCAGAGGAGGGAGAACAGGCTACCTTCCATCCTCTCCACCGCTTAAAACGCAAAGACATCACACCCCGGTGGCGACCGAAAACAGAAGAGCTGACGATCTAGTGGGGGGTTCTTTTTAAAACTCAAAGACATCATACCCCGGTGGCGGCTGAAAACGGAAGAGCTGACGATCTAGCGGGGGATTTTTTTCGAGCTGATCAAAGAGAAACCAGATGGTCTGATCAAACGGGTCGATCATGCGTATCGCCTGCAACAGGTTATCGGCAAACCCCAGCTCAATTTCGCGAAACTTCGGCTCTTCTTCTTTTGGGGTGAGTAAAATCCAGGCGAGGCCGTCCCGCTCGCCCTGCTCTTCTAGGGTAAAGAGCTCCTCCAGCGGCTCCTCGCTCATCAGTAGACGGGTCGGGGTACCGCGCAGGGCAATGGCCTGAAACTGCACCCGCACCTGCTCCAGCTCTGGGTCGTAGTGCCATACCGAGATGCCATCGGCAATAATTTGCTGCGGGTTGGGTGCCTGGTAGTCCCAGCGAAAACGGCGCGGACGCTGAAGGTAGAAGGTGCCACTGGCGCTATTGGCGGTCGGTCCATAGCCGGGGGCGTAGATCAACTGCTGAAAATCGGCCTGCAAGGTGCGCAGATCCTGCAAAAAAGCGGTTAACTGAGCATGGCCGGATGGTTTTTCCGGAGGAACCCCGGCACGTGCGGCGAGCGGGGGAGAGCGCTCGGCAAACGGCTCTGTGGTGGTGGCAAACAGGGCGGGGGCAAGCAGCAGCCCACCCAGTAGCAGGAACAGCGGGAGGGGGGTAGGGTAGGACACAGAATCTCCTGAAACGGGGGAGCAGCGCAGCGACTACTCCTCATGGGGAGGCGGGGCGAGAACCTGGCGACTGCCGTTGCTCTCTGCCGGGCCGACGACACCGATCCGCTCCATCTCCTCAATCATGCGGGCCGCCCGATTGTAGCCGATCTTAAGGCGACGCTGCACCCCGGAGATGGAGGCGCGGCGGCTCTCGACGACAATTTGTACCGCCTCATCAAATAGCGGGTCGTTATCCTCCAGGTCGCCATCATCGGCTGTGCGTCCCGAGGATGACCCCTCGTCATCACCACTGCGTAGGACTGCATCAATATAGTTCGGTTCACCCGTTTGCTTAAGATAGGCCACTACCTGGTGGACCTCCTCATCGGCGACAAAGGCCCCGTGCAGGCGCTGCGGGATGGCGGTTCCCGGTGGAAGAAAGAGCATGTCGCCATGGCCGAGCAGTTGCTCCGCCCCCATCTGGTCGAGGATGGTGCGCGAGTCGATGCGGGAGGAGACCTGAAAGGCGATGCGGGTCGGGATATTTGCCTTGATCAGTCCGGTGATGACATCAACCGAGGGGCGCTGGGTCGCGAGCAGCAGATGAATACCCGCTGCCCGTGCCTTCTGCGCGAGGCGGGCGATCAGCTCCTCGACCTTTTTGCCGACCACCATCATCATATCGGCCAGCTCGTCAATCACCACGACAATATAGGGCATCTTCTCCAGCGGCGGGGCGATCTGCTCTTCGCTGGAGAGCATGTCGGGACGAAAGAAGGGATCGACCAGCGGTCGTCCCTGCTGCTGTGCCTCGTAGATCTTCTTGTTGTAGCCGGTGATATTGCGCACACCCATGCGGGCCATCAGTTGGTAGCGGCGCTCCATCTCGGCAACACACCAGCGCAGGGCGTTGGCCGCCTCTTTCATGTCGGTCACCACCGGGGTGAGCAGGTGCGGGATCCCCTCATAGACCGACAGCTCCAGCATCTTGGGATCGACCATAATCATGCGCACATCTTCGGGTGTCGCCTTGTAGAGGATCGATAAAATCATGGCGTTAATCGCCACCGATTTACCGGAGCCGGTGGTTCCTGCGATAAGTGCATGGGGCATTTTGGCAAGGTCGGCAACTGAGGGGCGACCGGTAATGTTCTGGCCGAGGGCCATGGTCAGTGGTGAGCGTGCCTTATTGTAGGGTTCCGATTGCAGCACCTCACTGAGATAGACTATCTCTCTCTGTTCGTTCGGTATCTCCAGGCCAATGACCGTTTTGCCGGGGATGATTTCGACCACCCGCACACTGATCGTCGAGAGGGCGCGGGCCAGATCCTTGGAGAGCGTGGTGACTCGGCTGGCTTTAATGCCGGGGGCCAACTGAATCTCAAACAGGGTGACGACCGGGCCGGGGTGGACGGCAACGACCTTTGCTTCAATGCGAAAATCACGCAACTTCTCCTCGACCGTGCGTGACATCAGCAGCAGGATCTCCTCGCTAAACCCATTGCCCGAGGTGCATGCGGCATGTAGCAGCTTAAAGGGCGGCAGTGGATCGAGTGGCGGTGGCGCAGGTTTTTCCGGAGGGGGCGCAGGGCGGCGCGGTAGGCTCGGCTCGACCTCCTCATTGCGGTTGGGTTTTAACCTGGAGAGGGCGGAGGCAATTCCTCTCTTTTTGACTGGGCTGGTGAGAGGGGCTGCTGCCTGGGCCGCCGCAGGCGCTGACTTGGCCATTGCTGCTGGCGGGGCGGCAGCAGGGGTCGTCATGGGCCTGGCTGCCGCTGGCGGAGCGGCTGCGGCAGGGGGCGGCGTAGACCTGGCTGCTGTTGGTGGGGCGGCTGCAGCAGGGGGCGGCGTGGGCCTGGCTGCTGTTGGTGGGGCGGCGGCGGCAGGGGGCGGCGTGGGCCTGGCTGCCGCTGGTGGGGCGGCGGCGGCAGGGGGCGGCGTGGGCCTGGCTGCTGCTGGTGGGACGGCGGCGGCAGGGGGCGGCGTGGGCCTAGCTGCTGCTGGTGGCGGCGAGGGGGCGAGGGGGTCTGGGAAATCCTCGTGCTGTGACCGCTTGGAGACCAGATCGGCAAAGGGTTCGTTGGCGGTGTCAGAGGTACGAATTCGCCAAAAAGGGTCGTAGCGCTCGACACGTTGGCGGAGCTGCGCATAGAAGCCGTGTATATCAAAAGTATAGAAGCGACGAAAGAGGTTGAGGGTCACTGCACCGGTAAAGTCAAAGATAATCAGCCAGGATACCCCGCTGAAGAGGGTAAAGCCAGATAGAAATAGCGCCAGTACCAGCAGGGAGCCACCGCTCGAACCGAAGAGGGTAATCAGTTGATCACTGAGTACATCGCCTAAAATCCCCCCCGGTCCGGCTGGGAGCGCAAAGCGCTCGGCAGGCACATTCATCGCCATTAGGGTGCTGCCAGAAAAGAGAGTAATGGCAAATCCGCTCCAGCGCAGTGCAATGGTGCTGAAGTGGAGGCGGTTATCCGGCTCCCCCTCGCTGAAGAGGAGCCAACCACTGATTGCAATGATGAAGGGAAAGAGGAGGGCAAATACCCCGAATAAACTATAGGTCACATCGGCGAACCACGCCCCGGCAGCTCCGCCGAGGTTGCGGACTTCTTCATGGCCACCGGTGTAAGACCATCCCGGATCATCCAGCGAGTGGGTCAGGAGCGCGAGCAGTAGATAGATACTCACTGCCGCCAACAGGGCCATTGCCCCTTCGCGTAGACGACGCGACATGCGCAGTCCTTGAAACTGTACGATCGGTAGATGATGTGCTGCTTGTGACATGGATAAAACGGATCCCGGTCGTTGCTCAGTAGTGAAGTTCCTTTGCGCCATTATAAGGTTAGAGCGCGAACCTAGTCCAGCTTCTACAGAAAGATTTTAGCAATCATTCTTAACTTTATGAATTATATATTTTTATCTCTAAGAGACGGGTTTGGGGGGGTAAGGGAATCTGCCGTAGCAACACCTCGAAGCTTGCCGCTATGCACGGTTTGGCCTAACATGAAAAGCTCTTTTTTCACGATCCTATTTGGCATGTTACTGGGCGGTTTGCTGCCGTCCGTGGCGAGTGCGCTGGCGCTGACGCTACACTGCTGTCGGCCAGGATCGGTAGCCGTTACGTGTTCCTGCATGGGTTCCCGAAAAGCTACAAGGCGAACATCACGCAGGACGAGAGGAAAGCGCTGCAATACGTCGGCAAGGTATTTT
>SLIM01000038.1 GCA_007135625.1 Gammaproteobacteria bacterium | reverse complement strand
CTTTACAGATCAAGCGCTAAAGAAGGCGAAGCGGGTAGGGGGCGGGCGTATTCTTTCGCCCTGGGTAGAGTTTCTCTACCTGTGCGCCGCCAGCGAATCGGCGGCGGCGGCGGGCGCTGCCCTGGTTGAGATCGGACTGTGGCCGATTTGGATAGATGGCAAACCCGATGTTGCCGATTTAAATCGCTCGGTCCTGCTGGTCGAGCGCATGGAGTCCAAAGGGAGGGCGGCGACGCTAGCGCCGGAGGAGCGCGTCGCCCTGCTGCAACTCCCCGACAGCCAGCAGCAGGAGGAGAGGGCGCTGATCCAGCTTTTGCGGGCGAGTGATACCGAAGCGACTGACCAAGTGATCGATAAAGTAGTGGAGCAGCACTCCCTATGGCTGCGTCGATTGCATCCCGGCATCTTTGAAGCGGAGAGCGTGAGCGCACTGCGCCTGCAACCTTGGCGTATAAAGAGCGGTATAAAGAGCGGCAAGCCCTACCGCTGGTCTGGATTAACCCTTGAAGAGGAGCGGTTGGCGTTGCTGCTACAGGCCGATCCAGAGGAGGCGAGCAAGGTACGTCTGGAGGTGCGCTGGGAGGTGGAGCCGGATGCGCTGGGGAAGGGGGCGGTCGAGTATCAGGTGACGGTAGAGACCGCTGGCGAGGAGATCTTGGCGGAGAAAACCCTTAGCCATACCGGCAAAGCGCTGCAAAAAGCGATTTTTGGCCAAGAGGACTTTGCTACGCTGGAAGAGGGCGAGTTTTTTGCGGCGCGGGTTCACGTTTGCACCCTTGGCGAGCGAAAAGCAGCAGTCAAATGTGCGGAGAGTGAAGAGTTTTCGCTCCATTTTGGCAAAATGCGTGAACAGAGTGAGAGCGGAACCGGGAAGATCTTCCCCTCTCTGGCACTCGCCGCAGCAGAGATTTGTAAAGAACAGGCGAGCTTTGATGCACATGCACTGGCCGAAGCGCTATCCGATACCAATGCATTTGACCTCGATAAGCGGGGCTATATTTTATGCAAAAACAAAGGGCGGTCGGCGCGAGTCTTTACCCCTCCTCTGCTGTTAAATCTGGCGCGAGAGTGGGTTGCCCGAGAGGGGGCTTTAGGGCGCTGGCGAGTGGTGGTGCGCAGTGATGGTGAACTGCTGAAAGCGGTGGCATTCTTGCCCATGGATCTGGGAGAGTCGGAACGCTTCGCCAAAGCCTCGCAAAAGTTTGCGCAGTGGCTGGGGAAGAGCGGGGAGGGTGAGCAGTTTCGCGGGCCGTTAGGGATCTTATATGACGACAATAGCGTTTTTAATGAGTATATTTTAGCGGCAAAAGAGTTTTGGGAACGCCAAGAGCCGGAGTGCGCCCTGGTGCAGACCCTGGAGGTACTCTCCATAACGGGTCGCAGCATGGGGCTGATCGTCCTTCCCACCCATCCGTTGCGAGTTGCCTGGCAACAAGGTTTTGATCTGCTGGTCAGGCACCACCGCTACCGCGAGAAGCTACCGGCCAAGTCGATCCAAGATACCCTCTCGACCATTGCTGGCACCTACTGTCCGCCGTTTCTGCCGGGAGTGAAGCGGGGCGAGGTCTTCGTGTTTGCCGACAGTCTCGGTTTTCATGCCGCCGCGCTGCTCCCCCCCGACGACCCCGAACCGAAATCTACCGTTGCCCTCATGGTGCGTATGCTGAGTGATGATGACTCCTCCGCCCCCTCGGTGGGAGCGGGCGCGGCGGCGACGATTGGCGATGAGATCGCCCGCTATATGACGCTGCACCCGGAGTATCGACGCTTGCGCGTGGTTGCGCTAGGGGCTGGCGATGCCAAGCCGCTGGTGCGGGCGCTGGGGGTAGCGTTGGGCAAAGAGCTGGAGTATACCAAGGGAGAACAGCCGGAGGGGGAGGCGTCGAGTAGCGGTTCCCAACGGGTGGCCCCCTGTTTTGAGCTGGCGCTGCACCCGGCCAACCCTGAAGAGATGGCTTCGGTCGGGCGTTTTATCGCCGACACCAGCGAGCGCCGACACACCGGAGCCGGGACCATCGCCGATCAGGATCGCTGGCTACTGGAGAGTGTTCCCCGTAGCGGCGGTGTGACCCTCCCGAAACTGCGCTGGGCCAGGCGAGAGACCACCCAGCCCGACCAGCCCGCCCACCTGGCGTGCGCCTTCGACCTCTTTCGCTCCCGCGTGGAGTGCCGCCCGCTACAGGAGCTGAAAGAGGTGGAAGAGGTCGATGGCGTGCTGGAGATTCACGGCTTGGCACTCATGCCAACGCGGATTTTTAAGACGCAACCGACCCCCCACTGGATCTCCACGATTCCAGAAAACCCGCAAGGTGAATGGCATCCTGCCACCCGCATGATGACTCGTCGCCAGATCTGGTTGCAAAAGGCGTTAATGCGCCTGGTGGTAAAGAACTTGGGGGGAAGCGAGCAGGAGTGGCCGGTGCTGGTGACGCAGATTGATGCGAGTGAAGATGGGTTAGTAACCCGCCTGCACACGCTGTGTGACTGGGTAATTACGGCGGATCGCAACGCCGGTATCGAGTATTACGACTCGCCCAAAGAGCTGGCCGAGCCGTTTCAGTGCTTTATTATCGACTGCGTACCCGAGCGCGACGACCTCGGTTTTATGCAGATTATCACCTCAACCAGCCGCATGGAGGAGATCTCCCGACTGCTGGGCTACGCCCTTGGAGGGATGGGGCTTTCTAATAGCGAAGGCAACTGCCGTTTTCTTCTCAATGGTCTCAAGTCGATTAGTGGGCGCTTGGCGCTACGTCTGGCGCAGCGCGGCAACGCCAGCGAAGAGATGATCGCAATGGCACTCACCCAACGCCACGCGCTACAAAGTCAAGACATCTCGCCAAATGCGGTCTTTCCAGCGCTCTCCAACGGGGTCTTCATCCCGCTGGATGACATTCCCGAACTCTTTGCGCTTCCTGGAAAAAAGTACGAAAAGCGTGCCGATCTGCTCTATGTCGCCCCGGCCAAGCGTTCTGGACTGCGCATGATTTTTATTGAGGTCAAATACCGCCGCCACCTCTCCACCGCCCGCGCTCACGAGCTGATGGAGCAGATTGAGGGGCAGATCGACAGCTCTTGCAAGCGCTGGGAAATGCTATTTGGCGAAGAGACCTCCGACCTGGAGAAGAGTGTCAACCGGGCGCGATTCGCACGCATTTTGCGTTTCTACGCCAGAAAGGGGCTGCGACACGACTTGCCGCCCCCCTGTTTTCAATCGCTCATGCGGGAGATTAAGCGCTTATTGACCAAAAAAGAGGCGCTGCTGGATGGGGAGCTGGGTCGCCGAGGCTTGATTTTTTGTCCAGAGTACCGCGCCACCACCCCAGACCGCATCGAGCATAATGGCGAAGCGGAGATCTTTCTGTTTGGTCCCGATTTGCTACCCGATCAAGTCCGAGTGGTGCCATCCTCCCTGCAGGAGAGAGAAATCTTCCCGCAGGAGAGAGAAACCTCCCGACAGGAGACAGAAACCTCTGATCGCGAGAAAGCGGTAGCGGATAGAGAGACCGTAACTCCGAAAGCGAAACCAAAAGCGAAACCAAAACCAAAACCGCTTGGCTTGCCACTACCACTGCCACAGCCGCTTCCGCTGTCACTGCCGCTGCAAGCTGGGCGCATCTCCCCGGCTCCTCTTCCCCACACCGATCCGGCAGCAAAGCCGCAGAGCGCAGAGATCACCCCTAAAAACCCTATAAAAGAGGTTGCGTTATTGCACGCAGAAGCGGTTGTGCAAGCCGACAACGCCACGCCGCAAGAGGAGCAACCGACAAGTGCCAAGATTTTGCTAGGTCACCGTGTACCGGGAGCAGAACCGATCTCCTGGGAGACCTCGATTAAGGCGAACCCCCATCTCATGATTCTGGGCCTCCCTGGAATGGGCAAAACCACCTGCCTAATCAATCTCTGCCGCCAACTGGAGGCGCTAGCCATTACCCCGATTGTCTTTTCCTATCATCAGGATATTGATGAGAAACTGGCGGCACGCCTGGGTCAGCCACCGCAGGAGATTCGCTTCTCTGGGCTGGGTTTTAACCCGTTGGAGATTCATGACCTAAAGAATCCACTGGCCTTTCTCGACAATGCGGGAATGCTAAGAGATATCTTTGCCGCGATCTTCTCCGACCTGGGTGATGTGCAGCTCGGCGCTCTGCGTGAGGCGATTAAGCGGAGCTACGAAGATATGGGCTGGAGTACTGAATCTACTGGCGAAACTCCCCGCTTTTCCGCTTTTCTCGATATTTTGCGTAGCCAACCCAAACCGGAGCGTAACCTTTTGACACGCCTCAATGAGTTGGATGATTACGGGCTATTTTCCAGCTCTGGCAGACTGCCCAGTTTACTTGAATCTACGGAAACGGCATTGATTCAGATTCACCAAACGCAAAATGATCTTTTGCAACAGGCATTTGCGACTTTTGTATTCTACAATTTATACCAAAATATGTTTCGCCGTGGCCCCCAGCAGCGAATTACCCATGCAATTATCTTTGACGAAGCCCACCGCGCAGCACGCCTGAAGCTGCTGCCCACCATGGCAAAGGAGTGCCGTAAATATGGCATCGCCTTGGTGCTGGCCTCCCAAGAGGCGAAGGATTTTGACCCATCTCTGTACACCGCGATTGCCGGCTACCTCGCCTTTCGTCTGAATGAGGTCGATGCCAAGTTCATGGCGAAAAAGTTTGCCCCTTCGGATCGGGTCACCCGCTATGCCGACCAGATGAAGCAGATGAATAAGTACCAGGCTATGTTATACGGTGAGGGAACCGGCGCTGCGAAGTTGCTCTCGCTGCTTGATGAGGTGTTTCTGGATAAGCGTTGCGTACTGCCAAATCGCCCCTACATCCGCACTCCGGAATAGACTTCTTTCTCTTGTACTTTATCGTTAGACTAAATTACCAATTTTTAGGTAAATTGCTCAAAAACTGGCACAAATACCTTCTGGATTCACCCAAGGTTATAGGAATAACTGGGCCACCATGAACCAGGGAGTTTCTATACTTTCTTACACTGTGTACATTACTAAGCACATCAGCTTGAACATAACTGCGGGATGCAATACGGTCAATGAGTACTTGTGCACAGGGCTTAGTGCGCTTTCCTAAACCCTTTTCCCAGTAATCTCTCAGTGTGACTTCAAATTCGGAGTATATTCTAACTAAATAGGTTTTTTCTAGGTCTTGGTTGCAGTCCTTAATGTCAGTCAAACTAAAAAGGCTATTATGGTGCAACAATGTATCACCTTGATAGGCTTTTATATAATAGGTTGTAGCAGCTTTTCCAGCAGAACACATGTTTTCACATTTGCTTATTGCTGTATATCTTTCCTGAATGCGCATCACTCTTCCGTTAATGAATCAACAATTTGATAAAATGCATCTTTACCCCAAGGGCTTGGCCATCTGATTTTTGAATCCGTTTTTATGATCCAGTTGTTATCAATTCTAACAAGCAGCATTCGATTAAATGATGGAAAAGAGATAATATCAACTCTTCCATCGGCACCGATAATATCTCTTCCAACCGGATCAATAGATAGTATACCTTGGGGCGTTTTAACAATTAAACAGCTTGCAGGATATTGACCGATATTTTCCTCCCGAATAGTCTTTTCATTTTTTTCTGACAGCCAGCTTTTGTCGTCGCTCCACTCTTTTATTTGTTCAATGAGTTGATCAACAACGTTAATCCACTCTTCTTTCTTTTTGTCCCAATCTATCTCCGTCATATTAAATCTCCACATAAGATGGCTTTGTTGTAATGCCAGACACAACCCCAGAACTTGCTTCTAATGCTACAACACCTTCAACAGAGATGTCAACAGCTTGTCGGTTGACAAATCGAAACCGAGGCGATACACTGCCTTCAAGCCGATTAAGGAGGAGGAGGTTCACTGGGTGCCAGAACCGGACATGACGACTGCGGGGTGGTTGCTCCATGCCTACAGCCTTGTATTTAGATTCCATAAAAGAGGATGCCTAACAAGGGAGATGCACTCGGATATCAATAAGCGCCGCTCGTTCCTCGCTCTGCTTGTTGCCTCCGGTGATTTGCAACGTTCGTGCGCAGCGCGTTTTGCCGGGTACAAGTCCTAGCGTGGTAAGGGCTAACCACCCGCCACATTATGTTCCTAGTGAGATTTCGTGGCTTTTGAAGTCGCTTGGTTATATGACAAGGAACGGTTCAACAACAAAGTGAACACTTCTCTGTGAGAACAACCATGCAGGCATAGAATCTACGAGAGGTTTTGCTCATGATGGTTGCCTGTATTATTGATGAACCGTTCCCAATCGAAATTTTTGGCGCAAAACTTGGGGCTTACTCCAGGAACGATAGATTGACCACCGAAGATTTTGAAATGCTTGTTGTTGCAAGCAAGAAGGGTTAGGTCGGCCTTGATCATCGTTTCGGCCACCCCCTCAGGCGACAGCCTGCCGAAGCGGGGAGAGACGCGCCTTGCGAGGTCGCCTTCTCCCCTTGTAAGCCCTCCGGTTTCGTGCTTTTTTGGTTTTTGTTCAAGCTCGAAAGGATAGCAAATTTATGAAAGTCTACAACCTATTTTTTGGGCTAAAATAAGCCATGCTGTGCAGCCTTTAACGGCTGGTATAGTGTGGTACTGGCCGGAACGATGGCCAAGGCCGCATTCAGTCGCTACCGCTCCTTTCGGCTCGGCTGATTGGCGGCATTATGCACAACTCACAACCCTCAGAGGACATTATGAAACACTCATTAAAAGACATTCTTTCTACTAAAAAAAAGCAATTAGATGATCAAGAGCCGAAATGGCGCCAAAAGAGACAAGAATGGGTTCATGATGTTGGTCAATTATATGACGATATTGAAGCATGGCTTACAGATCTAATAAAAGACGGATATATCAGCGTTAGTCGTGATCAAGCCACTTTGTCTGAAGAGTGGCTCGGTGTGTATAAGATCGAGAAGTTAAAAATTATATTTTTTAATAACCAAGAGGTAACATTAACACCAAAAGGTTTGCATGTTATAGGTGCAGAAGGACGCATCGATATGACTATTGGTTCCAGAGTTATTATGATCGTCCGAGTCGGTGATGATTTAGGGTGGACTTTTGCAGAAAGAGAAGGAAGAGGAAAACCGAAGCGCTGGGAATTTAATGAAAACACCTTCAAAGAACTATTGGCCGAGTATGCTGAGGAGTTCTGAATGGAATATGCCAGCTTTGCGGAAAGATCTGAAAACTACCTTTTCATAAAGCGAATAATAGAAAACTTGAGTGATGATAATTTTGAGTTTATGAGCAAAGAGATGCGGCCAACAAAGCCATCCGGTGGACGCGCTAACTGATCGGACACAGAGAGCTTTTGGCTCTACGCAAGCAGTCATCGGCGATTGACCAGATAAAAGCAATAAGTCGGTTATGGGTAGCTTGGTTCATGACGGCGCTCTATTTTCCTTATGAAAAGATGTTTTACCGCCACAAAAAGCAATGAGTCGGTTATGGGTAGCTTGGTTCATGACGGCTCTCTATTTTCCTTACGCAAAGATATTTCACCACCACAAAAAGGGCGTATCTTCCCCTCTTGCTCCAGCAGCAGCGCCCCTTGGGAGTCGATACCGCGACAGATGCCGCGCTCCTCGCGGTCGCCGAGCAGCAGCCGTACCGGACGGTTGGCATAAT
>SLIM01000090.1 GCA_007135625.1 Gammaproteobacteria bacterium | reverse complement strand
CCTGCTCGGCTACCGCGACGGCGAACGGCGACTCACCAACCTCTACCACCTGATTGAGCTACTGAATGGCGAGGAGCGGAGCAACCACCCCGGTAGCAGCGGGCTGGTGCAGTGGCTCGCTTGGCAGCGCAGTACCGGCAGCGAGCAGGAAGAGAGCCAACTGCGCCTGGAGAGTGATGCCCATCTGGTACAGATCGTCACCATTCACAAAAGCAAAGGGCTGGAGTATCCGGTGGTCTTCTGCCCGTTTCTCTGGGATGGCAAACTGAGCCAACTCACCCCCCCGCAACCGATTAGTTATCACCACGAAAACCAGGCGATGGTCGATCTCGGCTCCGACCACTACCCGCAGGCGCAGATCGCCGCCAACCGCGAAGAGCTCGCCGAAAATCTGCGCCTGCTCTACGTCGCCATCACCCGCGCCCGCCAGCGCTGCTACTTGGCATGGGGGGCCATCAGCAGCAGCGGAGCCTCCCCACTCGGCTACCTGCTCCACCCCTGGAAGCCGCCCAGCGACCACAACTGGGCCAAGGCGGCGGAGAAGCGCCTCGCCGCGCTCTCGCTGGAGGAACTCAAAGCCCCGCTGCAGCAGCTCGCCGCCGATCACCCCGAGGCTTTCAGCTTCACCGTGCTGGCTCCCGAAGACGACCCGGAGCAGCCGGAAACCACCGCGCCTGCACGGCGGGAGAGTTGCGCGACACTGCGCAGCGCCCACACTCTCAACCGCAGCTTGGAGAGCCAGCAGCGCCTCACCAGCTTCACCGCACTGGTTAACGCCTCCCGCTTCAGCGACAGCGAACGCCCCGACCACGACCAACTCACCCGCGACCTTCCCGCCGCCGCTCCCCTCGCCGAGCCGTTTAGCGACATCGCCGACTTCCCACGCGGAGCTACAGCCGGTAGTTGCCTGCACCACCTTCTGGAGCAGGTCGAGTTTGTCACGGTAACGGCCACTAGCGACCCGCAGTCGCTACACGCTCTTGCGCAACGTACCCTGGAGCGCTTCGGCATTGATCCGGCGTGGAGTGGCGCTGTAGTCGGCATGGTGCAACAGCTTCTCACCACTCCGCTGGACGGTCACCAGTTACGCCTCAACCAGATCCCCCGCGAACGGCGCAAGGTCGAGATGGAGTTCTACTGCACCACGCCTACTCTCACCCCTTACGCCCTGCGCAAGCTCTGCCGCGACCACTGGCCGGCCCTGCCTGCTCCCTATCGGGAGGCGTTAGAGCGGTTGCGTCTCGGTGAACTGCGTGGATTGCTTCACGGCTTTATCGACCTGATTATTGCGTTCGAAGGGCGCTACTATCTGCTTGACTATAAGTCCAATCACCTCGGCAGTCAGCCCGCCGCCTATACCGCCGCTGCGATGACCGCCGAAATCGCTCACCACGGCTACTTTGTGCAGTATCTGCTCTACAGCCTGGCACTCCACCGCTACCTCCAGCAGCGACTCCCCGACTACCACTATGAACAGCACTTCGGTGGGGTCTACTACCTGTTTATACGCGGTGTGGCGCAGCATGGCGATGAATTGCGAGGGGTCTACTACCGCCGCCTGCCTTATGCTTTGGTTGAGGCGCTCTCGCGACAGGGGGGAGATTCGAGGGGGTAGCATGGCGTCCAAACCTTACCGAACCCGCTCGAACCCCCCAGCCGCACCACTCAAAAAGGGCTACCGGTCAACCAACGAAGGGGGGGCAGCAGCAGCATCTCCAACAGATAGAGAGCGACAATCACCGCCATCGGCGAGAGATCAATCCCGGAGATCGGCGGAATCTTCTGACGAGCCGGACGCATCAGCGGCTCAGTAATCGCGTGCAGCAGACTAACTGCCGGATTATAGCTACCCGGATTAACCCAACTAACGATCACCAGAATCAGAATAGAAAAGAGAAAAATATGGATGGTCAGACTAATCAGCTCAGGAATCGACCATAAAAAAGCCCCCGGTGTCAGGTGCGCATGGCCGAGCAGAATCAGAATCAGCACCAGTTCAATACTCTTCACCAGCCAAGCGAGAACCAGCGAAGCGAGGTCGATACCCTTCACGCTAGGAACAACCTGGCGCAGCGGATGGAGCAGCGGCGTAGTCAATTTCACCACAAACTGGGAAACCGGATTATAGAAATCGGCCCGCACCCACTGCAACAGCAGGCGAGCGAGAACGATAATCGCATAGAGTCCAAAGATCACCTGAACCAGAAAAATCAACGGTTTAAGCAGATAATCAGAACCCATCTCAGCGCCCACCCAACTGCTCGGATAGCTCGATAGAGCGCTTGCGGGCGCTCTCCATCGCGGCCTGAAACAGCGCAGGCAGTTGCCCCTCTTCGAGAGTCGTAATAGCCTGCTGGGTAGTACCGCCCGGAGAGGTGACCTGCTGTCGCAACTCACCCGGAGGAAGGCTGCTCTCCATCGCCATACGCGCCGCCCCCAAGGCGGTTTGCAGCGTGAGCAAGCGAGCGGTCTGGCACTCCATACCCAACTCGCAAGCGGCGCGTTCCATCACCTCCATCACGTAAAAGAAATAAGCGGGGCCGCTACCCGAGAGAGCGGTCGCGATATCGAGGGTCTCCTCTTCAGCGACCCAGCAGGTAAGGCCAACCGCGCGCAAGATGGTCTCGGCCACGTTACGCTGCTCGGCGCTAACCCCTTCGGCGGCATGTAGCACAGTAGCCCCGGACTGAATCATCGCCGGGGTGTTAGGCATCGAGCGGACTAGCGGAATCTGCTCGCCCAACCAGCGGTGCAGCGCCGCCTCGCGCACCCCGGCGGCAATCGAAATGACCAGCGGGCAGCGCTCGGCGAGGACGGTGCGCAAGCGGCTAGCGACCTCGGGAAGGATCTGCGGTTTTACCGCCAGCACCAGGATCTCGGCATCGGCGACGGCGGCGAGATTATCGCTGGTGGTGCGCACCCCATAGCGGGCGGCGAGTTGTGCCAAGCGCTCGCGGTCGGGATCACTGACCACGATCTCGTCGGGGCGGTAGCCATCTGCGACCAGTCCTGCGATTAGGCTAGCGGCCATATTGCCGCCGCCGATAAAGCAGATGGTGTTACTCATTTTGCTCAGTTGCTTCACAAAACACCTATTTTCCATTAGTGATAACGATCATCAGTGCGCGGTGAGAGGTAGCCTCCCCCCTGCGCTGAACTCTGGCGGTTGGTCGCAGTATACCGGATTGGGCAAGATTGGGCGAGGTGTGCGGTGCTGGGCGGGGCGGTGGGTTGGGGTGTTCTTCTGCATCACCCCAACCTGGAGAGCGGGTTAGTTGGCAGGTCTTCCCTCTGAAATGATGGTACTTTCGGAAAGGTCAAGGGCCTCGTGATGGGTACCCAAGATCACCGTAGCGCCACTCGCGAAGGTCACGCCGCTGGTGCGCACGGCAGGGGCGATGAACATCGCCTGGCCACCCGGCTGCACGGTGGTTCCGCTAAGATCCAAGGTGCCGCTGCTCAAGCGACAGACCTTGGTCTCTCCAGTTGCTACCGTAATCGCAAGGTTGGGTTGCTCGGAGCAGTCGTCGCTGTAGTAGCGCTTGCGTTTGGTGACGGTTAGCGCAGTGGGCCGTACACCGCTGTAGGCAGGGTCGCTGGTGGTGGTCGTCCCATGAACGGTAATGGTTTGGTCGATAGTGAGTTCAGGGGTATTCATGCTGCTCACGCGCAGCCATTTGGTCAAGCTGCCGCCGGGGGTAAAGGTCAGGCCCCCTGAATCCTCTGTCGCGACGGCAATCTCACCGTTTTTTGAGAGTGAAAAAGCCATCGTTACTTCGTGTAGCGGCGGGCTGGGGAGAGTCACCATAACTTGTTGATAGCCGGTATCCCGCTCCCGCACCGTCAGGTGGCTCTTATCGAGCGTAATTTTCCCCTTTTCACCTGTTCCCGAGGCGGTAAAAGCAAAGCTCCCCTGCTCCGGGTCGTTGCTGCTAATGGTGACCTCTCCCGTGCGCGTTCCGACCTGGGTGGGGGTGAAAGCGATGGTGAAGTTGGCACTTGCGCCGCTGGCGATGGCTGGCGGGGGGTTGCCCACAAACGCAAAGTCACCACTGGCCGTAATACCACTAATCTCCAGCGAGCTTCCGGCGGGGCCGTTGTTGGTGAGGGTAAAAGTGCGCTCCAGAGTACGTGCTAGGAGTTCGCTGCCGAGGGCGGTGGTGGAGCCGCTGGTGACGGCGGTATTGCTGTAAGAAACCGCTAAGTCTGGCGGAGTGGATGCCCCCAAACCGGAAAGGTTCATGGTAAAGGTGGCGTGGGTCGAGTCATTGCTTCCGAGCGCTAGAGCTGCGTTATACACTCCATCCCCTGTAGGCTCAAAGGCAATTCCAAAGGCTTGACTCTCGCCACTCGCAAGGGTAGTCGGAGTGAGCGGGGTGGCAAACGCAAAGCTCTCTCCCACTAAACTCACCGAAGTGAGCTGCAACAGGCTTCCGCTTGGCCCACTGTTTCGCAGCACATAGCCATACTGCAGCGACTCACCAATCTGAAGCTCTCCAAAATCGGTATAGTTATCAGCGCTCGGTTCGGCATCGTGGGCAATTACCTGATCATTGCCGGTCAAGCTGAGTTGTGGGGCGGGCCGCTGAATAACTGCACCGCCGACAACAAAGGTAAAATCCGCAGTTTTCGGATCGTTACTGGTCATAGTAACAGTAGCGCGGTAGTCACTTGCAAGCGTTGTTGCCTGAAAGGCCACATCAAAGGTATAGCTCTGCCCGGCAGCCAGATCGACAGACCCGCTCAACGGATTGACCAGGCGAAATCCGGCGCGTGTAGTGTTTGTGAGCGTCAGGGTGCTAAGGGTCAACGTACTCCCCTGGGTACCAAAGTTGGTGACCGTATAACGGCGAACTCGCTCATCGCCCGAAAAAACTTCTCCAAAATCGGTGTGATTGACCAGCTCCACAGCGGTCGAACCTGCGCTAATATCGGCGTTGTTACCGCTCACCCCGATACTGGGACCACTGGCACTGCCAGCCACAGCAAAACGATAGAGCTGGTCATTGCTGTGCAGCGTGACTGTGCCACGCAGATCACCCCCTGTTTTTGGAGTGAACTGAAGGGTAAAGGTATCTTGATGGGGCTCTGCCTCTTCCCCGCTTTTTCCTCCAATTGCAGTGAACTCACTGCTGGGGGTAAAGTGCGCCAAACCGTCGCTGGTCTCAATGGTAATCGCTGGATTCTCAAAATCCAGGCTAGCGGAACCTTGATTCTGCATGACAAAAGTATGGGTTGCACCGGTACTTCCGGCAGCGGCACCCGCAAAGAGCGTTCCCAGCTCGCTAGTGGTGAGAAGTGAGCCACGAGGAATAAGCGTTAGTTCGCCTCCCGCTTGATCACTTCCCAGTACCTGTAGGGCGGGCCGCCCCTCCCCGGTGCCGGTGAGATTGAGCTGAAGTGGCGTAGCGACCCCTGCTCCATCGTGCTTAATCTGAATAAAGCTGGCAAAGGTGCCATCATGCCCAAGATTGGTAGAACTGAGATCTTCAGGGTCAAACAGCACCTCAAAAGGCACCTGCTCACCACTTTCCAAAATCCCATCAGTTGCAAAAGTTGCAAGAAACTGCGGCTGCTCGCTAACACGAAACTGCGCAACTTCGGTATCCCAGTTGACATGCAGATCGGAATAGGCCGGATTATCCTCCCCAATCGCATGAATCGCCAACGCACCCATCCCGATATTGCGCAGAGTCAGCCCCTTGGGAAGGGAAGACCAGTTATCTACCGCACCGAAATCAAGGGTCGAGTTATGCGCAAGACGCTGCGTCCCCTCCAGCAGGGCGGGATAGCCGGGGAGAGAGAAGTTACTGACAAAGCCATCGACTTGACTGACTTGGAAAGGAAATACGGTAAGCGTTCTGAAGGTCGTGCGATTGCCCGCAAGGATTAGGCGCTCATTGCTAAAGGTTAGATCGCGTGTTTGCAGAGCCTCACCCGACATACCATAAAAAGAGTGAGATAACAATTCTCCGGTATTACTATCAATCTGGGCGATGAGACTGTTAATCCGCCCCCCGGTAAAGCGCTGTACCGCAGTGGCCGCTTCCCACTCTTGGCTGGAGTGACCGGAAAAGAGGAGGCGCTGAACTACCAGCGGATGGGAAAGGAATCCATAGCCGTGGTCGTCGCCGCTGCCACCATAAAAGGCGTACCAGTCGTTACGCAGCGGATCACCAGGGAGAAACGCCAGATCACTGCCCAAGGCAACAACAACGATGTCGCGCTCCCCGCTATGCGGGCGAAGCGGAAGACCCGTCCCCTGTCCCCAGTTAAAACTAAAGGAGTTACCGAGCAGATAGAGCTGCCCGTCCATGCGCACCAGACTGCGGTAGTCGCTGCTGCGATCCCGTCCGCTTCCTCCTAAGAAGGTGTGGCGCTGGTAGGCACCGGTAGTGAGATCGAGGGCTAACAGCAGAATATCTTCATTACCGCTGCCCGCCCCGGTAAAACCACGCAGCGGCAGAGTCTCGGTTTCCCCCTCCCAATACGACCAGGCATCCATGCTGTCACCTGCGATATAGAGGGTGTTGGTGGCGGCATCCATGGCGATTCCGGTACCCCGATCATCACCGCTAGCGGCACCGTAGAAGCTGTGCCACTGCACCGCCCCATCGCCAGCGGCGAGGCGGGCGACAAAAAGGTTCGAAAAGTCGCCCTCATTGGCGGCCTGAAGAAGGCCCGGCTCCTCCCAGTTGCCACCGCTGCTGTAGCCGGTCAGGTAGAGGTAGCTGTCACTGCCACTTTGGTGAATGGCAAGATCGGTCGGATGGTTACTCACCCCAGGGCCACCGATCCAGCGCACCCACTCCGCCGCGCCGCTGGTGGCGTTGAGGCGGGCGATAAAGAGATCGGACTCACCGCGCAGTTGTCCGTAACTGGTGGCAACATCGCTCCATGTGGAGCTGGCGGTGGTACCGGCAACATAGAGGTAATCTCCCTCCAGCAGCAGTACAGTAGCGCGGTCGTCCATATCACCGCCGAGATAGGTGTGCCAGAGTAGCTCCCCTGCAGGATTCATCTTGGCCAGATAGAGATCCTGCAAGCCGCTATAGCTTGATACGGGAGCTGCTTGATGATCCCAAGCGGCTTCAGTCCTACCGGCGACATACAAGTTACCATTGGCATCATGAACAATCGCATTCAGCTCCTGCCGGGTCGCCCCCTCGCCGGGTACGCCATCATCCCCCAAGAGCTGGTGCCACTCCAGAACCGGGTCGATAATCAGCGGCTCTTCCGGTTGATAAGCTCCCAGCGCAAAGCCGAGCTGCTGCGTACCGTGGAGGGCAAAGGCGACCTCGACCGGGATGGTCTTGCCGTTAATCACCTGCCAGGCGATAGGGGGGGTCTCGCTGTAGAAGCCGCCGGGGCGCTCGATGTGCAGCGAGCCGTCAGGGTTGAGAGCCAAGGGCGCATTGTAGTGGAGGCGGATCTGCCTCGGATCGGCACTCGGCTCCAGGGTGTAGGTACTGCGTACAATCCCTGCCTCGGTGTCGTAGTGGAGATCAATGCCGGGCCAGAGTTGGGCATAGGAGACCCCATCCGCCTGTTGCTGCAAGGCGGGTTGGGGGTGGGCCTCAACGAAGGTGAAGTGCAGCGGGGGGGCATCGCCGCTGATCACCACTCCGCTCGGGCTAAAGTGGAGCTGATGCCCCGCCGATTCGATGGTAACCGCCGCGCCGACCTGGCCGACCAGCAGCAGCAGCGCCATCCATCCGCCTATCCATTTTTTCATGATCTACCTCAT
>SLIM01000056.1 GCA_007135625.1 Gammaproteobacteria bacterium | reverse complement strand
CTCGCTTCTCGTTTCTCGCTTCTCTCCCCGCTCTTTGCCCACCCGCAGCACAAAAGATGCTGAAACTTGCGCTAAACTGCGCTACCCTTCCCTTCCGGCAGTCGCCGTCAATACACCACAACCGTTAAAGGCAGTAAACCGATGGTAAAACTAACGACCACTTTAGGTGAAATCCTCATTGAGCTCTACCCGGAGCAGGCCCCCCAAACCTGTGAAAACTTTTTGCAGTATGTAAAAGACGGCTTTTACGATGGGACTATCTTTCACCGGGTCATCAGTAATTTCATGATTCAGGGCGGAGGATTTGAGCCGGGAATGATCCAGAAACCGGCACGCGAGCCGATTACCAATGAGGCGAAAAATGGCCTGAGCAATGCCGTTGGTACCTTGGCGATGGCTCGCACCAGCGCCCCCCACTCCGCCAGCGCCCAGTTTTTTATTAACGTCTCCAATAACGCTTTTCTCGACTATCCGGGGCAGGATGGCTGGGGCTATTGCGTCTTCGGCAAGGTGGTCGATGGGCTGGCGGTGGTGGAGCAGATTAAGGCGGTCGCCACTGGTAGCCACGGCCCCTTTGGTGATGTACCGCTAGAAGATGTGCTAATCCAGCGGGCCGAGGTGGTGGAGAGCTAACGGGGGAGCTATGGCGCAGTTGCTGATCTCTGACCTGCATCTGAGCGCGACCCGTCCGGCGGTGAGTGAGCGCTTTTTGCGCTTCCTGCGCGAGCCGGCACGGGAGTGTCAGCGGCTCTATATTCTGGGCGATCTGTTTGATGTCTGGATCGGTGACGATGAGGAGAGCGAGCCGATCCCGGCGGTACGGGCGGCACTGGCGGAGCTGACCGCTACCGGGGTGACGGTCGCGCTGATGGGGGGGAATCGTGATTTTCTGCTCGGTGCGGAGTTTGCCCGTAGCAGCGGAGTGGAGCGGCTCCCCGATCCGACCCATCTCACCCTTGACGGGGTGCCGACCTTGCTGATGCACGGTGATCTGCTCTGTAGCGATGATCTCGCCTACCAGCAACTGCGCAGCCATCTGCGTGATCCGGCGACCATCGCCGCCTTTTTGGCGCAGCCGCTGGCGGTGCGCCGTCAACTGGCGGCGCAGTACCGCCAGCAGAGCGGTGAGGCGACTTCGCTCAAGGCGAGTGAAATTATGGATGTCAATCCTCAAACCGTGGTGGAGTATCTCACCCGTTACCCCTCCCGTTGGCTGATTCATGGCCACACCCATCGCCCCGGCTGCTATCCGCTGGTCTGGCCCGGCGGCGAGGCGAGCCGCTGGGTGCTGCCGGAGTGGCACCCCGATCAAGGGGGCTATCTTGCCGTTCGCGGAGGAATCATTACCTCCCATACGTTTTGAGCTTTGGCACGGTTTGGTCAATCGGACAAAACTTCGACCCACTGCTGCCTCTCCGCCGCCACGATTCTGCACAAGAGGCTGGTAGTGTGCCTGCTCTTCTACGATAATAATGCGCTGAAGAACCTCATATCCGCTAAGTAACATCATGGCAACCTCACCACAACAGATCATTCTCCTGGTGGATGACGAAGAGCTGAACCTGAAGGTGATCGCTGGTCATCTGAGCAAGCTCGGGGCGCGGATGATTGGCGCTCTTAATGGTATGGATGCGATTGAGAAGGCCTCCGGGATTCCGCCCGATCTGATCTTGCTCGATGTGGTGATGCCGAAGATGGATGGCTACGAGACCTGCCGCCGGATCAAGCAGAGTGAGGGGTTGAAAAATATCCCGATTATCTTTCTCAGCTCGCTGGAGGATAGCGAGAGCCGGGTTAAGGGCTTCGAGTTGGGGGGGGCTGACTTTATCAGTAAGCCGGTGAAGAAGGAGGAGCTGGTGGCGCGGGTTCGCCACCAGTTGCAACTGCGGGCGATGCAGAAGCGAATCGAGGAGCAGAACCGGCGACTGAAAGCGGAGGCCCACCGCCTGAGCAAGACCCAGTCGGCCCTTACCGAGAGCGAGCAGCGCTTTAAGACGCTGTTTGGCAACATTAAGATCGTAATTGGAATGCTCGATCTGCGGGGCCACTACCTGCAAGTCAATGACTACGCCTTCGAGCTGTTCGGCTACTCCCAGCAGGAGATGCTCACCCTCACCTGCTTTGACATCCTCCACCCCGACGAGACCGCCAAACATCGGCAACTGTTGCAGCGCCTCGCCTCGGGTGAGGAGCGGTATCACGAGGCGGAGATCCGTTTTCGGCGTAAGGATGGCAGCTTCTTCTGGGGGAGCCACACCCTCTCTGCCATCACCGATAACAGCGGCAAAGTGCGTGGTTTTGTCTGCTTCTCCGCCGATCTGAGCAAGCGCAAGGCCTCTGAAGAGCAGTTGCGCAAGCTTTCGCGGGCGGTCGAGCAGAGCCAGAATACGGTGATGATTACCGATGCCGCCGGGGTGGTGGAGTTTGTCAATCCCGCTTTTACCACCAGCTCCGGCTATAGCCGCGAGGAGGTTCTCGGGAGCCGCGCCCGCCTGCTCGGTACCGCCGGCCCCGACTCTAAGCTCTACAGGGAGATGTGGGCGGTGATCTCTAGGGGGGAGGTGTGGCGCGGAGAGTTTGCCAACCGGCGGCGGGATAGCACCCTCTTTTGGGAGCTAGCGACCATCTCGCCGGTGAAGGGGGATGATGGAACCATTACCAATTTTGTAGTTGTTAAAGAGGATATTACCAGCCGCAAGCGGGCCGAAGAGGCGCTTAAAATGGCCAAGCAGACCGCCGAACACGCCAAGCGGATGGCGGAGGAGGCGAGTAAGGCGAAGAGCGATTTTCTGGCGACTATGAGCCATGAGATTCGCACTCCGATGAGCGGGGTGCTGGGAATGGCCGACCTGCTCCTCTCTTCGGAGCTGACCCCGAAGCAGCGGCAGCAGGTGGAGACCATTCGCCGCTCGGGTAAAACGCTGATTCGGGTGATTAACGATATCCTCGACTTTTCCAAGATTCAGGCCGGTCGCATGGCGTTGCAGAGCCGCTCCTTCAATCTTTCCGAAGTAGTGGATAATATGAGTGATCTCTACCGCGAAAAGATGGAGGCGAAGGGGATCCGTTTTCATATCCATAACCCTCAGGATGAAGTCCCCCAACTGCTGCAGGGCGACCCCGAGCGCTTGAGTCAAATCCTCTATAATCTTATTGGTAACTCGGAGAAGTTTACGGATCGTGGGCGGGTCTTTGTGGAGATCTCGGTGGCCGATGATCGCGAAGATGATGTCAAACTGCGTTTCGATATTACCGATACCGGAATTGGTATCTCCGATGAGTACCGTAAGGTGATCTTTGAGGCTTTCTCGCAAGAGGATCCCTCGGTCAACCGCAAGTATGGCGGGACGGGGCTGGGATTGGTCATTTCGCGCAAGCTGGCGCAACTGATGGGGGGCGAGCTGAACTTCTCCAGCGTTGAGGGGCAAGGCTCCACCTTCTGGTTTACTGCTAACTTTGGCAAGCAGGAGTTTGATGCCACCAGCGATTATGAGCGAGAGCAGCGAGGCCGCGAGGAGTCACGCTCCCGCTTTCAGGCACGCATTTTGGTCGCCGAGGATAATTTGGTGAATCAGCAAGTTGCGAAGGATACTCTGGAGCTGCTCGGGTGTGTCGCCGATATTGCCCAAAACGGTCAGGAGGCGCTCGACACGCTGGGAAATGATCCCCAGCGCTACGATTTGGTGCTAATGGATTGCGAGATGCCCGGTGTCGATGGCTATCAGGCCACCGCCCGCTGGCGCGAGATCGAGCAGCAGCGCAAGCTGTCACGCATTCCGATTATTGCACTCACCGCCCATGTTCTGGATACTTTTCGTCATAAGGCGCTCGACTCCGGGATGGATGACTTTATCTCCAAACCCTTTAGTCGAGATCGGCTCTCCGAGGTGCTTAGTACCTGGCTCCAGCAGCAGGGGGTGGAGAGCGTGGCGGCGGTTTCGCCCAGCGCAGCCCAAGTCGCAACGCTCGAATCGCGAACCGCTCCACTCGATCCGGAGATTCTGGAGCAACTGCGGGAGATGGATCTCCCCTCCCTGATTCAGCTCTATTTGAGACAGGCTCCGGAGATCTTAAGCAAAATCTTCAAATCGGTTGAGGAGGGCAATAGCAACGGGGTACGCCTAGCGGCGCACACCCTGAAGTCCTCCAGTGCTACTATCGGGGCGACTCGACTTGCGGAGATGTGCCGCCAGTTGGAGTACGCAAACAAGGATCGTTTCTCAATGGGCGCGGTAAGCCTTGAGGAGCTACAAACGGAATTTCTGGCAGCGTGTCATGCGCTGCTAGAGATCATTGAGGAGAGTAATGAGTAACTACAAGGAAGTAAGCGGCCAACCGAAGGCCGCTGGTGCGGTTGATCCACTTGATGCCCTGGCACAGCGAGTTACCGAGATTGAGGCGCTGTGGGGCGATCTGCTCTATATTGATTGGACGATCAGCGGCTGTGAACAGATCAAAACCCTCATCGGTGAGACCATTTCCGACTCCAACATTCGGCGTCTGCCCAGCATTGCTAATACCGCCGATACGCTCTCCTTGCGCCTTAGCGAGGTGATCGACCAGGGGACTCACCCCTCGGTCGAGCTGCGCAGTGAGATCGATGCCCGGATTCGAATTCTCAAATGGAGGCTTTACGACCTCAGAAACCCCCCAAAGGGAAAATCACGCCACAGTGAGTCTCTCAGCGAGGAGAGTCCCACCACCCTGCGCCTCGACCAGCACGGCGGCTTTGAGCGCCGCCCACTGGCCGCCCGTCCGCTGGTCTACCTGTTTGATCGCGATACCGGCTGCGGCAGTAATCTTACGTTACAAGTGAGCCAGAACGGTTACGAGGTACGCGCTTTTTACGAGCTGGATACCCTCGGTCTCGCCTGCAAACAGCAGCTCCCCGCCGCCATTATCGCCGATGCCTTTTTTCACGAAGGGGGGATGGATGCCCTGGAGACAATCTCCCACCTCGCCGCCTGCAAGCAAAGCAAGATCCCGACCCTCTTCATCTCCTCGCGTGGCGACTACGCTTCGCGCTACCGCGCCTGGGGGGCGGGTGGCGATGCCTACCTGATGAAACCGGTCAATGTCCCGGCACTGGTCGGTAAGCTCGATGAACTGACCCAGTCGAGCGACCTGGAGCCATACCGGGTGCTGATTGTCGATGATGATATCATGGTCAGCCACTACAACGCCCAACTGCTGCAGCAGGCCGGAATGGTGACCCACACCATTCACCACGCGAATCAGATTATGAAGGGGCTTATGGAGTTTCACCCCGACCTGGTGCTGCTCGACCTCTATCTTGAAGAGTGCAACGGATTTGATGTGGCCGAGCTGATCCGTCAGGAGGAGGCGTTTGTTAACGTCCCGATCTTCTTCCTCTCCGGCGAAAAGTCCCGCGAGATTCAGTTGCAGGCGCTGGATGTCGGGGCCGATGACTTTTTGGTCAAGCCGGTGGATCGCGACTGGCTGGTCTCGGTGGTGCGCAGCCGCATTAAGCGCGGGCGGGCGCTCGGCTCCCGACTGAAGTATATGGGTCGTCGCGACTCGGTCACCGGTCTCTACAACCGCAGCTATTTTGTGCGCCGTCTGGAGGGGCTGATGATGGATCCTCCTCCCGGTGCGCTGGGTCTGATCCACATTCGCATCGACTACTTTAGCGAGCTGCGTGGGATCCTCGGGGTGGCCGGTTCGGAGCGGATGATGGCCGATGCCGCCCGTCTCGTCACCCTCACCACCACCCTGGAGGATCTGGTCGCCCGGGTGGATGACCACAGCTTCATGATCCTCACCAACCGCAAACATTGGGAGCACTTCGTTAACCTCGCCGAGCTACTGCATAAGAAGCTCACCGAGTACCGTATCGCCGGGAGCGAACACGGACTCTCGATCAGCGCCACGATTGCGGTTGGCCTGTGCAAAAAGCAGCAGGCGGCGATGATTATTACCGAGGTGGAAGAGAGCTGTTCGGAGGCGGCGAAGGCCGGCGGCAACCGGGTGCAACTGGCCCCCTCCCTCGCCGCTATCGCCGAACTGCACGATGAGCATAAGAGCCACCTCGCGCAACTGGTCGAAAATGCCCAGGCAGGCCGGGTACACCTCGCCTATCAGCCGATTGTCTCGGCTCATGGCGATGGGGTTGAGCGCTACGAGGTGCTGTTTCGGATTAGCAATGAGTTGGGCGAAGAGCTACCCGTCGGTAAGCTGCTCGCCGCCGCGCAACGTGCCGGGATGGTGAAAAAGATCGATCAGGGGGTGATCCGCCAGGCGATGGTTAGCGCCAAGAAGCGCTTCGACCAGGGACGGCTGGCCACGCTCTTCGTAAAGCTCTCCGCCGACTCCCTAGAGCCGGAGCAGCTCCCCCGGGTGGTCGCCCACGACCTGAAGCAGCGCGGTCTGCCCGGTGAGATTTTGGTCTTTCTGCTCCCTACCGTCGGAGTTCTCAAGCGCCTTGACCGCGTGGTTCCGCTGATTCAGCAGTTGCGCGAACTGGGCTGCCATATCGCCTTGGAGCATTTTGGGGAGAACCTCGCCGATCTGCAACTCCTGGATCGAATAAAAGTTGAATACGTCAAGTTTCACCCGGCCCTGGTGGCGGGTCTGGAGGGGCATAAAAGCAAAAAGATGGAGCGCTTGCAGCAGTTGGTCGCCGAGGCCAGGAGCCGCGAGATTCAAACCATCCTGAGTTTTATCGAAAACCCCGCCGCCATGACCTCGGCCTGGCAACTGGGGGTCGATCTGATTCAGGGTAACTTCGTACAGCCCGCCGAGGGACACATGGCGTTTGACTTTCTGATGAACTACTGACCATGCCGCAGCCACCCGCCCTTTTCTGGATTGATGCCCGCCAGCGCCTCGCCCTCTACTTGGAGCTGATCCGCTTCCACCGCCCAATTGGCACGCTACTGCTGCTCTGGCCGGCCCTGTGGGCGCTCTGGCTTGCCGCCGACGGCCCGCCCCCCTGGCAGATTCTGCTCATTTTCGTGCTAGGGGTTTTTTTGATGCGCTCCGCCGGTTGCGCCATTAACGACTACGCCGACCGCAAGCTTGACGGCGGGGTTGAGCGTACCCGCAACCGCCCTCTCGCCACCGGTCGCCTGCAACCCTGGGAGGCGCTCGCCCTTTTCGCCCTCCTCAGCCTTATCGCCTTCGCCTTGGTACTGCTGCTTAATCTCGCCACCATTCTGCTCTCTTTTGTCGCGGTCACCCTTGCCGCCCTTTATCCCTTTATGAAGCGCTACACTCACCTGCCGCAGCTCTTCCTCGGCATGGCCTTCGGCTGGGCGATTCCGATGGCTTTTACCGCCGTCACCAACGCCCTCCCCTGGCAACTGTGGCCGCTGTTTTTGGCTACATTATTATGGGCCTTAATTTACGATACTGAGTATGCTATGGTTGACCGCGACGATGATCTCACAGTCGGCATTAAATCGAGCGCCATTCTCTTCGGCCAGTATGACCGCCTCGCCATTGCGCTGCTGCAAGCAGCGATGCTCGCCCTGCTGCTCTGGGTCGGCCAGCTCTTCGCCCTCGGCGGATGGTACTACCTGGGCCTCACCGCCGCCCTCGCCAGCGCTCTCTATCAGCAGTGGCTGATCCGCCAGCGCCAGCGTGCTGCCTGCTTTCGCGCTTTTCTGCACAATAATCTTTTTGGCATGGCCATCTTTCTCGGTATCCTGCTCGCTACGTTGTGAACGTGTTTTCTCTCCTCGGCGTGGTTCAACAACAAAGTGAACACTTTTCTGTGAGAATCCCCATGCAGGCACAGAATCTACGAGTG
>SLIM01000163.1 GCA_007135625.1 Gammaproteobacteria bacterium | reverse complement strand
GCCGAGGGCCGCGGCTACCTTGGCTTCCGCCTTGCCCGAGGTCAATCACCCGCCAGCCACAGCCAGCCAGCCAACCAGCCAGCAGCAGGGAGGGAGCGCTCCGGGACGGCAGGCGCGGCGGTAGCGCGCCAGCCGCTCCCGGAGAGCGACCGACCGGGGTTGATAGAGAGACGTAAACGGAGGCTATTCCCATGAAATACCAGCAGTTCGCCACCGCATCTACACCGCTTCCCCTTAATCCGTAGTACCCCGCTGCCAATGCTAACACCACCAAAACACCTCCCCCCCATCTTCCCTGAACCCTGGGCCAGTGACTGGGGCCAGGATTGCTATGGCCTCTGGATGGCCTTCACCCTCAAGGGGGTGCGCCAGGGGCTGCGCTGGATCGAACCGGGTACCTTCTGGATGGGATCGCCGGAGAGCGAGCCGGAGCGATATGATGACGAAACCCGCCACCAGGTCACCCTCACCCAGGGCTACTGGCTGGCGGAGACCACTTGTACCCAGGTGCTATGGCAGGCGGTGATGGGGGAGAACCCCAGCCATTCCCAAGGAGAGGAGCGCCCGGTGGAGCGGGTGAGCTGGGCGCAGGTGCAGCAGTTCATTACCCGCCTTAAAAACCTCGAACCGGCCCTCGCCCTGCGCCTGCCCAGCGAGGCGGAGTGGGAGTACGCCTGCCGGGCCGGTAGCGAGACCCCCTTCTGGTTTGGTGAGAACATTACTACTGATCAGGTCAACTACGACGGCAATTACCCCTACCATAAGGGAAGCAAGGGGGTCTACCGAAGAGAGACCGTAGCAGTCAAGGCACTTTCCTGCAACGGCTGGGGGCTGTACCAGATGCACGGCAATGTCTGGGAGTGGTGCCAGGACTGGGATGGGAAGTATCCGACGGGGCCGGTCATCGACCCACCGGGGCCGACCAGTGGCACCGAGCGCGTCGTGCGGGGCGGTAGCTGGGAGAGCTACGGCAGGGACTGCCGCTCGGCTCTCCGCTACGCCATCCAGGCCGAGGGCCGCGGCTACCTTGGCTTCCGCCTTGCCCGAGGTCAATCACCCACCAGCTAGCCAGCCAACCCACAGCCAGCCAGAGCAGCAAGGAGGGAGCGCTCCGGGACGGCAGACGCGCCAGCAGCGCGTCGGCCGCTCCCGGAGAGCGACTGAGCGGGGCTTCCAGAACCGCTAGGCGAGGAGATCACAGCAGAGAGCAACCGTTTAGACCCGCCACAACTCCGCGCTCTCCCAGTATCTCTTTCAGCGAAAATCGCCTAAAATAGCCCTCAGCAGATATTGCCTAGGTTGTAAAGGGGGGGTGGTGAAGATTTACCTGATTGCTGTGGGAAATCGCCTATCCGATTGGGTTGTAACCGGCTATCAGGAGTACGCCCGCCGCTTGCAGAGTGATTGCACCCTGCACCTGCGAGAAATTGCACCCGCACGGCGCGGCAAAGGGCAATCGGTTGCAGCGGTAGTCGCGGCAGAGGGGGAGCGGATCCTGAAAGCGATCCCTGCCGGTAGTCGGGTAGTAGCCCTGGAGGTCGAGGGGCGGGCCTGGAGTACCGAACAGCTTGCCGCACGGTGTAGCCATTGGCTCGCTTCGGGGCGAGATGTCGCGCTCCTGGTCGGCGGGCCGGAGGGGTTGGCGGAGGAGTGTCGGCAGCGGGCGGAGGAGTCGTGGTCGCTCTCCCCGCTGACCTTCCCCCACCCGCTAGTGCGGGTAATGCTCGCCGAGCAGCTCTATCGCGCCTGGAGCCTCCTGCATAACCACCCCTACCACCGTGCCTGATATGGAGCGCACCGCTACCCCGCCGCCGCGCCTCTATCTCGCCTCCCACTCGCCACGTCGGGCCGAGCTACTGCGCCAGATCGGGGTGGCCTACCGGCAGTTGGCGGTGACCGTCGATGAATCCCCTCACACCGCCGAGGCAGCGGCCAGGTATGTACTGCGCATCGCCTGGCGTAAGGCCGAGGCGGGGCGGCAGCAACTCCTTGCCGATCCCTCCCTCCCGGTCGCCCCGGTGCTGGGGGCCGATACCGCCGTGGTGTTGCAGGAGGGCGAGATCTTGGGCAAGCCGCAGGATGGTGCCGAGGCCCGGCGGATGTTGGCGCGGCTCTCGGCAACCACTCATCAAGTGATGACCGGGGTGGCGCTGCTTGGCGAGGCGGGTGGTCGTAGCCGGATCTGTTGCAGTCGGGTAACCTTTCGACCCCTCACGGCGGCGGAGATTGACCGCTATGTAGCTAGCGGAGAGCCGCTGGATAAGGCCGGAAGTTATGCGATTCAAGGGCGTGGAGCGCTTTTTGTTCGCCACCTGGAGGGGAGTTACTCCGGGGTGATGGGGTTGCCGCTGTTTGAGACGGGGGAGCTGCTGCGGGAGGTGGGGGTCGCCCTGATTGAGGGGTAGGCCGATCAATGACTTCATTGGACGATACCATAAAACGATGAGTGAAGAGATTTTAATTAATGTTACCCCGCCGGAGACGCGGGTTGCGGTCATCGAAAATGGGGTCGTCCAAGAACTCATTGTCGAGCGCAGTAACCGTCGCGGCTTGGTGGGAAATATCTATAAAGGCCGGGTCTGCCGGGTATTGCCCGGGATGCAGGCGGCCTTTATCGATATTGGTCTCGACCGCGCCGCCTTTCTGCACGCCTCCGATATCTACATAACCGAAGGGAGTAGCGAGCGGGGGAGTATTAGCGAGCTGCTGCAAGAGGGGGGGCAGGTGGTGGTGCAGGTGGTGAAAGATCCCCTCGGCAGTAAAGGGGCGCGACTGACCACCCAGATCTCCATTCCTTCGCGGTTTCTTGTTTTTATTCCCACCATTCGCAATGTCGGTATCTCGCAAAAGATCGACAGCGAAAAAGAGCGGACGCGGCTGCGTACGATTATTGAGCAGGCCCATCAGGAGCTGCAATCGGTAGGCGGGTTTATCGCCCGCACTGCCGCTGAGGGGATGAGCGAGGAGACTATTCAGGCCGATATGCGCTTTCTGATCCGGCTGTGGAGTGCGGTGCGTGAGCGAATCGGCGAGGCCTCGGTGCCGAGTCTGCTGCATGAAGATCTGCCGTTAGCGCTGCGGGCGCTGCGTGATCTGATCTCGCCGGTGGTGGAGCGGATTCGGGTCGATTCCCGCGAAACCTGGCAGCGGGCCTGCTCCTTCTCCCGCAAGTTTATTCCCGATACCAGCGTACAGATTGAGTACTACCCCGGCGCTCGTCCGATCTTCGATCTCTACGGGGTTGAGGCGGAGATTCAGCGGGCGCTGGAGCGCAAGGTGGAGCTGAAGTCGGGGGGCTATGTGATTATCGACCAGACCGAGGCGATGACCACGATTGATGTCAATACCGGTGCTTTTGTCGGCCATCGCAATCTCGAAGAGACGATTTTTAAGACCAACCTGGAGGCGGCGCAGGCGATCTGTCGGCAACTGCGGCTGCGTAATCTTGGCGGTATTATTATTATCGACTTTATTGATATGAGCGAAGAGGAGCATAAGCGCCAGGTATTGCGAGCGCTGGAGCGCTGCCTTGCACGTGACCACGCGAAGACCCACATTAGCGAAGTCTCCGCCCTCGGGTTGGTGGAGATGACCCGCAAACGTACCCGCGAGTCGCTGGAGCATATTCTGTGCGAACCTTGCTCCTGCTGTGGCGGGCGCGGCTCGCTGCGCACCGCTGAAACGACCTGCTATGAGATCTTTCGTGAGATTCTGCGCGAGGCCCGCCAGTTTGAAGTGCTCTCGCTGCTGGTTCTCGCCTCTCAGGAGGTGATCGACCGTCTGCTGGATGAGGAGTCGGACTACCTCGCCGAGCTGGAGTCTTTTATTGGCAAGCCAATTCAGTTGCAGGTCGAAAGTCTCTATACCCAGGAACATTTTGATGTGGTGTTGTTATAACTGAAGTTGGCAAGCCGATTCAGTTGCAGTATAGAAAATCTCCATACCCAGGAACATTTTGATGTGGTGTTGTTATAACTGAAGAGCGAGGAGGTCATTATGCAGCGCAGTGATTCCGATTGGTTGCCCCAACTGCACCAGATCGCCACCCTTGGAGTGCGCCACGCCTGCGGCATGGCCGAGGCCGAAGCGCAGTTTCAGGCGTTGCAGGCCGAGCTGCCCGCTACCTTGCAGGAGCCGAGCGGGGTCTTTGTGACTCTCACCAAAAAGGGGCAGTTGCGCGGCTGTATCGGCTACCCCCTGCCGCATAAACCGCTACCCGAGGCGCTCTTTGAGAGCGGCTACAACGCCGCCGCCCGCGACCCCCGCTTCGCCCCGTTGCAGGCGGAGGAGCTGAAGGGGCTGGAGGTGACGATCAATCTTCTCACCCCTCCGCAATCGATCCCCTCTATCGAGCAGTTTATCGTCGGCGAGCATGGGATTGTGCTGCGTAAGGGGGGCCACTCTGCGCTCTTTCTGCCGGAAGTGGCGAGTGAGCAGGGGTGGGATCGGGAGCAGACTTTGAATCATCTTGCTGTTAAGGCAGGATTGCCCGCCGATGGCTGGCGCGAGGGGGCGCAGTTTGCGGTTTTTTGGAGTGTTCCGTATTGTGGGGGGGTGTGAGGGGGGGGTGAGTAACGCCCTGCTGGAAGCTCCATTGTCGATGGGCATCTTATGTTCTCCAGAGGAGTTGATCCATGAAAAATGATTTAATAGTTGAAGAAATCCGTAATTATCGATTGACGCATGCGGCAAAATATGGCAATGATCTTGACCGAATTTTTACAGCCACTAAAGAAAAAGAAAAAAAGCATTTGCATAGGTTGATAAACAGGGAGGTCAAACCTGTTTTACACGAAAACACTGGCTAACATGCGGATCCATGCGAGCCACCAAAGCGGCACGCCAGCGGAGAGCTTGAGCGGACGGCAATGCAAGCGTTACACAAAGCCACAAATTACAGCAATGCAGGTATTTTACAGTATGAACGAAGAGTATAATGCGCAGGGCGCTCTCCTGCCCCCTTTCCATCCTGAACGTCTTCAAGTCCACGAAGAGATTCATGCCCGCTTTTACCAGGCGCTACACCCACCGGTGCGCCTCTCTTGGTTGGCGCTGCTGTCGCCCAATGCGACCCTTGCGCAGGAGCGCGAGCAGGTGGCGGCGCTCTGCCGTCACTTCGGAGAGTCGCCGGAGCTGCCGGAGGAGAACTTTGTCTGTCGTAATCTGGGGGCAATTCGGTTGCGCTGGGAGCGGCATGGGGAGTTTTCGAGTTGGACTTTTTTTATCGATGAAGAGCGGGCGGGGGTAGGGCATCTGTTTGCCGATCCGCCCATTCAACGGCTGCCGACGGAGTGGTTGCGGCAGTTGCCGGGCGAGGTGATTGCGGCGATTCATCTGGAGATGTTGGCGCGGGAGGAGGCGGAGCCGTCGCTGGAGGAGTTGGGGCAGTGGTTCGATAACTCCTCGCTGGTGGGCAGCGAGATCGCTGGCGGGGATGCGCGGGCCTGGGGTGATTTTCGCATTCATGAGGATGGTTTTTCTCGCTTTCTGATTAAGGATATTGACCTGACCCAGCGGCAGGCGGGGCGGGCGGTGCAGCGGCTGTTGGATATTGAGACCTATCGTCTGCTGGCGCTGCTGGCTTGGCCGCTAGCGCGTCAAGTGATGGGGCAGTTGCACGGCCTGGAGGAGGAGCTGAAGCGGGTAAGTGATGAGCTGGCTACTCTTCCTGCGCACGCGGATCAGCCGGAGCAGCAGCAGCAGTTGTTGGCCAGTCTCTCCCATCTGGCGGCGGGGGTGGAGCGGTTGGTGAACCACAGCAGCACCCGTTTTCATGCTTCGCGTGCGTATGCCGCGCTGGTGGAGCGACGCTTTGAGCAGATGCGTATCGTGCGCATTCATGGGCTGCAAACCTTTGCGGGATTTATCAACCGTCGTCTCGATCCGGCGATGCGTACCTGTGCCTCGGTGGCCGAGCGATTGGAGTCGTTAGCGGGGCGTATCTCACGCACCAGTGATCTGCTGCGTACCCGCGTCGATGTGGCGCTGGAGCGGCAGAATCGCGACCTGTTACGTTCGATGAACCGCCGCGCCCGCTTGCAGTTGCGTTTGCAGGAGACGGTTGAGGGGCTGTCGGTGGTGGTGATTAGCTACTACCTCACTAGTCTGCTGGCCTATCTGCTTAAAGGGTTCGAACAGCAGGTGGGGCTGCCGGTGGCCGCTGATGTGGCGATTGCCGCTAGCGTACCGGCGGTGGTGGTCGGGGTCTGGTTGGCGATACGCACCCTGCGCAATCGGGTGATGCGTAAGGAGGGGTAGTGATCGCGGGGGGGGTAGTGGCACCGATGCCGCCAGCGCGTCGCTACCCAAGGGGCGCTGATATGGTACGATAAGGCATTGGATACCCCGCTGTATACCGCTCACTTTATCGGTGTACAAAACAGCGGGCAGAGTAATGACGACCACCGCAGTGAGAGAATATGTCGCAACCTTCTAACGCCCCGCCGCCTTCCGTCAAGCCCTCGGAGAGGCCGCAGCCTCCGGCCTTTACCAAGCGTGAACAACTGTTTATCCAGGCCCAGCGCCTCGCTCCGCAGCAGTTGCTGTCGATGGCGATGTACCACATCGCCCGTAGCCGCTGGACACCACTGAAAAAATTATTGATTGAGCAGGTGATTCGACGCTACCAGGTCGATATGAGCAGCGCCGCTGAACCCGATCCGAGTGCCTACCCGAGTTTTAATGACTTCTTTACCCGCGCTCTGCGCCCCGATGCCCGCCCGCTGCCGTCGGAACCGGGTGCGCTCTGCTCTCCGGCGGATGGGCGGATCAGCCAGTTTGGTGCGATTCATGACGGCCAGATCATTCAGGCCAAGGGCCACAGCTACTCGGTAGAGGAGCTGCTCGGGGGGGAGTCGAGCTGGAGTAAGCTGTTTCAAAAGGGGCAGTTTATGAATATCTATCTATCCCCGCAAGATTATCACCGCATTCACATGCCGCGCAGTGGTATCCTCCACCGCACGGTACAGATTCCCGGCAAGCTGTTTAGCGTCAATCCACTCACCACTCGTGCGGTTCCCAATCTGTTCGCCCGCAATGAGCGGCTCTGCTCGCTGTTTGAGAGCGATGTCGGCCCGATGGCGGTGGTGTTGGTGGGGGCGATCTTTGTTAGCTCGATGGAGACAGTATGGGGGGGGGAGTATCTGCGGTCTAAGCAGATCATCACCACCGACTTCGGGCCGCCGACGCTGTCGGTGGAGCTACAGCGGGGGGAGGAGATGGGGCGCTTCAATATGGGGTCTACCGTGATTCTGCTCTTTCCTCCCCACACTCTCCACTGGGCGGAGAAGCTGAAGCGGGGGATGCACGTGAAGATGGGGCAGCGGATTGCCGGTGTGATCCACCGTGAGGCGGGTGGGAGGAGCTGAGCGGCGGGGGTTTTTTTGCGCCTCCCTCTGCTGCGACCCCAACCTGCCCTCTTTTTGCTATACGGTAAAGGATTTTCCGCAACCGCAGGAGCCTGCGGCGTTGGGGTTGTGAAATACAAAGCCGCTTTCGGTTAAGGTCTCTTTGAAGTCGATGGTCATTCCTTCGATCAGTGGGGCGCTGGCGGGGTCGAGGTAGAGGGTGATGCCCTCTGCAACGATGGTGGTATCCCCTTCGCTGGGGGCGATGGCCGGTTCGATGGCGTACTGAAAACCGGAGCAGCCGCCGCCGGTGACGGCGACCCGCAGGCCAGTGAAGGGTTCTTCGGAAAAGCGGATGAAGCGTTTGATCGCCTTGGTGGCTTTGTCGGTCAGGGTGAGCATTGCAGACTCCAGGTGGTTGGGATGACGGCCTTGTCGCAAAGGCGACACGGGGTGGTTAATCCTGGTGGAAAGCAAATAGGGTGCCGT
>SLIM01000035.1 GCA_007135625.1 Gammaproteobacteria bacterium | reverse complement strand
ATGTGGCGTTAGAGGTACTCCCGACCTTACCCCCCGAGGAGCTGCTGCAAAAGTTCTCCCCCGAAGATCGGCTCAAGGGACTGCCGCCTGAAGAGCTGCTAAAGAGGCTCTCCCCCAAAGAGCTACTGTATGGCCTAAGTGTCGAACAACTACAGCAGTTCAAGGCTCTGCTCGCCGAGGAGGGAGGGGAGGGAGCGGAGGATAGAGCAAAAAAACCGGGAAGAAAAAAGCCGCACTAATGCAGGAAACCGCTACCCTTCCACCCCTAACCATAAACCCTCTACCCACGGAGATTAATGAGATGGCGACCGATCCCGCAAAGATTACCGAAGAACTTCCCGCTATTTTGCAGCATATCGAACAGCCGAGCCGCTTTGCCGTGGGGGGCAGTCTCCGTTTTTTTCATCCTCAAATTGAGGTGCAAGGGGTCGGTAGGGTGGCGCTACCGCTGCTGCCGCAGCAGGCCGAGGCGCTGATTGCGATTGCCGAGCCAGCCCCCTACGGACGGGGGGAGGAGACGTTGGTAAACCGTGAGGTGCGCCGTACCTGGCAGCTCGACAGCCAGCGGGTAGAGTTGCGCGGGGAGGGGTGGGAGGAGTCGCTGCGCGAGATAGTGGCAGCGGTGGGCGAGGGGCTGGGGATTGCGGAGAAGATTGAGGCGCAGTTCTACAAGCTGCTGCTCTATGCGCCGGGGGACTTTTTTGTCGAGCATCGCGATACCGAGAAGGTAGCGGGGATGTTTGCAACCCTGGTGGTGGTGCTGCCGGGTGACTACAGCGGCGGTCGACTACGGGTTCGCCACCAGGCGCGTGAGGAGTCTTTCGAGTTGCATGGCGATGCACCGGATCGGGTCGCTTATGCCGCCTTCTTTGCCGACTGCCTCCACCAGGTCGAGGCGATCACCGCCGGTCATCGCCTGACCCTACTCTATAATCTAGTGCGCAAGGGTTCGGGCAAGCTGCCACAACTCCAGGAGTATCGTGCGGAGCGGGAGCAGGCGAGCGACCTGTTGCGAGACTGGAGCGAGGCCTTGCGGCGAGGGACTCGCGAGCTGCCCCTGAAGGTGATCTACCCGCTGGAACACGCCTATACCCCGGCGGAACTCTCCTTTACAGCCCTCAAGGGGGCCGATCATGCGCTGGCCGAGATTCTGCTCGATGCTGCGCAAGCCGCCGAGTGTGAGATCCATCTGGCACTGCTGACGCAGAAGGAGAGCGGTGAGGCGGAGTATCATGGCGACTACTACCATCGGCGGGGGCGGAGAGGGCGCTACAGGGGGGATTACGAAAGCTATCCAGAACAAGAGGATTTTGAGGTTGGCGAGGTGTATGAGTGTGAGCAGCTTCTCGACCAGTGGTGCAGCCCCGATGGCCACCATCCGGTACTGGGTAAGCTACCCTTTCAAGGGGCGCAAGTCTGCCCGCCCGATCTGTTCGAACATCTTGAACCGAGCCAACTCAGTTTCAGCGAGGCGACCGGTAATGAGGGGGCCTCTTTTGAGCGCAGTTATCATCTCGCATCATTGGTGATCTGGCCGCGCCACCAGCGGGTGCAGGCGGTGATTGATGCAGGCGGTGCGGCGGCAATTGCCTATCTTGCCCACCTCGTCGCGCAGCACGCTGCCGGAGCTGCCGACACGGCCCACTATCGTGAAGAGACAAGTGCGCTGCTGAACTACATCTTTAACCGCTTTTTTCCCTCTGCCACAGACGCTATGGCGGAGTATACCATGAGAAAAATACGATTTCGCTATGGGGAGGAGTTGCGGATCTCTCTTCTGCTGTTGACTCTTGAGAGGCTGCAAGTTGTGGAGCAGTACGCCGAGCGGATTCCGGCTCTTTTGGATAGTATGATTTTCGACCAGAGTGAGTACGACGCTCTCGCGACTTGGCTGGCGAAAGAGCAGGCGGTGGTGCTGCGTGAACCGATTCTCGATAAACTTCTGCAAGTAGAGAGTCTCTATCAAGTCAAAAAGTCTGCCACCCTGCTGCGGGCAGTGGTCGAAAGGTTCGATGCCTCAGCGGTGCAGGCTCTCTCCGGCAATGCCGAGCGGCTGTTGGAGCAGCTTGATCAGGGAATGGCCAAAGAGCGATCAATATACTCTCAAAATGATGTTTTTACTGAGGCGGTGATTCTGGATCTGCTCAATGGGTTGGAGCGAATCGCTCTGGCGCTGGCCGAGCGCTTTATAGAGCAGCTCTTTCAGTGGCTCAATGCCTTGGAGGTGGAGCAACTGTTGATTCCTACCGCCTTTACGCTGCAACAGCGCTCGCTCCGTTCCGAGGGGGAGGAGCGGTTGGTGCAGCGGTTGATCGACGATCTGCAACGGCGTTTGCAAGAGCCTTGCGAGCCGCCGAGCGACTGGCGGCGGAGTAATCAACTCGCTATCCAAATCGCCGTCTCCGACCCGTGCTACCTGAAGCTGCTCGACTTTCTCAACTCTCCGGTGGAGCGTGAGTGGCACTATAAAGGGCTGCAAAAGGAGCGTAAAAAACTGGAGGCGATTATTCGTGCAAGCCGTTGTGACCTTGACTGTACTACGCTGAAGAAGGGGAGTCCGCATACGCTGGTCTGCACGAAAAACGAGAACAGCTATCGGCGGCAGTGCGCACAGCGGGAGCGTGATGCGCAGAATCTTGAAAAGCTATTGCAGGGCAGGGGCTGAAACCGCGCTAGGGAGCTTCCGTGCAGGGGGTTGAAACCGCGCTGGGGAGCTACCGTGCAGAGGGCTGAAACCGCACGCTCTGGGGATCATCCACCGTAGAAGCGCCTTCAGGCACGACGGGCCGCCTCTTGCACGCTCATCCAGGTCTCCAGAATCAGTTGGGCGGCGATGGCATCGAGCTGGTCGGGTTTGATGCGCGTTCCGGCGGTGCGGGAGGCCGCTTCGCGGGAGGTCATGCGCTCATCGGCGAAGTGGACTGGGAGACGGAAGCGCCCCTCCAGTTGGCGGGCGAAGCGGCGTACCCTGGGGACGATTTCGCACTCGCTGTCGTCAAGATCGAGCGGCAGGCCGACGATGAGGGCAGCGGGTTGCCACTCACCGATCAGTTGTTCGATCCCTCCCCAGTCGGGGCGCTGCTGAAGGTAGCGCAGGGTGACCAGCGGGGTGGCGCTGGCGGTAATGGTTTGGCCGACGGCGATGCCAATTTTGCGGGTACCGTAGTCGAAGCCGAGTAGGGTGGTCATCTGCTCAGGCGTGGCCGATGGCGGCGGAGAGGAGGGTGAGGTCAACCCCGAGCAGGCGGGCCGCTGCCTGCCAGCGCTCTTCGTCGGGTAGTTCAAAGAGGATCGCCTCGTGGAGCGGGACACTGAGCCAACTGTTGGCCGAGATCTCGCGCTCCAGTTGTCCGCCCGCCCAGCCGGCGTAGCCCAGCGCAATCAAGCTGCGCTGTGGTCCTTGGTCGTTGGCCATCGCCTCCAGGATGTCGCGGGAGGCGGTGACGCAGATCTGCTCACTGATGCGCAGGGTCGTGTTCCAAACCTTGTCGCTGCTGTGCAGGACAAAGCCGCGCTCCGGCTGGACGGGTCCCCCCATATAGATCTGCTGCTCACCGGCCACCAGGCTCTGCTCTTGAATGTTGAGATGGCTGAGGATGTCGTGCATTTTTAGTTCGCTGGCACGGTTGATCACTAGCCCCATCGCCCCCTGTTCGGTGTGTTCACAGATGTAGGTGACGGTGCGGGCGAAGGTCTCATCTTTCAGCGTTGGCATGGCAATCAATAGGTGGTTCGTCAGATTGATCTCCATCGTTATGGCTCCTGCTGCCTAGGCGTTAGCGTGGTCGGCGAGGAGAGGGGAGAGCCGGTAGCGGGGGCCGACTCCTCTTGTTCCTCTATCTCTCTTCTCTCTTCTCTGGCTCTATCGTATCGCATCCCCGGATCGGTTGCACCTTTAGAGTGTAGCTGCTGTAGCTGCGGCCCGCTCCTGCAAGCTGCGATAAGCGGCGATCTCCGCCTCCCGCTGGGGGTGGAGGGTGCGTTGCAGGATCTCGCTGCCGCTGTCGTTGAGTTCTAGCTCGATCTCGAACAGAAAGGTGGCGTTGCCCTTGAGCAGCACCGGCCCCTGTTCGCTGACGATTTCGCAAAGCACCATGCCGCCGCGATTGTAGACCGTGATCGGAGTGGCGATCCTGGAGATCTGGTGCAGCATGGAGACGTAGGCGGAGGCCGACATGGCGGTGCCGCAGGAGTCGGTGATGCCGACTCCGCGCTCGTAGGTCATGACAAAGATGCTGTTTTTTCCGAGTGGGCGGAGCAGGCTGAGGTTGACCCCTCGCGGAAAGAGCGGGGAGCGGTTGGCCGCTGCGCCAATTCGCGCTACTTCGGAAGGGTCGATTTGGGAGGCTACGCCGACCAGGTGCGGGTTGGGAATGGCGAGTGCGCTAAAGCGTAGCTCGCTGGAGAGTTCGGGAAGCGGTTGATTGTGGAAGCGCTCCGCTGTGAGTGCCATCGGTAGCGCTGCTGGGGTGAGGGAGAGCGGGCCAATCTCCACCTCAAAGGTGGCCACGCCGGGGGCGAGAGGCGGTTGGCGGCGCACCTTTAGGGTCGCCTTCGCAGTCTCTACCTGTAGCTCCTCTCGCCCCAACTGCTCGGCGGCGTAGCGAGCGATGCAGCGCAGCCCGTTGCCGCACATTTCGGCCTCGCTGCCGTCGGGGTTGAACATCCGCATACGGCAGTCGGCCACGTGGGAGGATTGGTAGTAAAGCATCCCATCCCCTCCCACTCCTCGGCTCCGTTCGCACAGGGTGCGACTCAGTTGCGAGCGCTCTGCATCCTCCAGCCCGCCGTTGCCGGGCAGGGTCTCATCCAATAGGAGAAAGTCATTGCCTGAACCGTGACACTTTATTAGGGATAGTTGCATGGTTGTCAGTTCTCAAAGGGTAGAGGTTTGGTCTCCGCCTCGCTACTGCCCCCGCCTCTCGGCCAGCGGTTGACCAGGTGGCAGAAGAGTTGTGCGGTTTTTTCGGCATCATAGAGGGCGGAGTGGGCTTGGCGGTGATCCCACTCCAGACCGGCGCATTGAACGGCGCGAGCGAGTACCGTTTGGCCCAGGGCGACTCCGGCGAGGGAGACGGTATCCAAGGTGCTGAAGAGGTGAAAGGGGTTGCGTTTGATGCCGCTGCGGTGGACGGCGGCGTGGATAAAAGCGAGGTCGAAGGCGGCATTATGCCCCACCAAAATCGCCCGTTTGCAGCCGCTGGTCTTTACTGCGTGGCGAATCGGGGTGAAGATCTGGGTCAGCGCCTCTCGCTCGGGGAGCGCTCCGCGCAGTGGGCTGTGCGGGTCGATTCCGGTAAAGGCGAGTGCCTTGGGGTCGAGTTCGGCAGCGGCGAAGGGGGCGACGTGGCAGTGGTGGGTGGTGGCAATCTCCAGCATACCCTCCGCGTTCATCTGCAAGATGATGGCGGCGATCTCCAGCAGGGCGTGGCGGGAGGGGTCGAAGCCGCCGCTCTCAATATCGACTACCACCGGCAGATAGCCGCGAAAGCGGTTGGCAAGCGGCTGTTCCTGGCGCATCGTCCTATTTACTCGGCTGGGTCGGGGCGAAGGGGGTCAGCTCCCGCTTGAGCAAGCGCTTCACGCGCCAGGCGCGGCGGACTATCCAGAAGTGCCCTGCGAAGAGGAGCAAAAAGAGCAAAAACTGAATAGATTCCGGGATGGCGGCAAGGTGGGCGATGATCGCGAAGAGGGTGCAGAGCAGCGAAACGCCAAGCAGGATGAACACGGTCTGGTGCGCATTGAAGCCGATGGCCAGCAGCAGATGGTGAAAATGTTCGCGGTCTGCCTGAAACGGCGAGCGCCGCTTGAGGATGCGCCGTAGCATCAGGGTCACGGTATCAATCAGCGGTAGCGCAAAGATCCAGAGGGCGGTGACCGGGGCAAAGGCCCGCTCTTCCCCTTGGGAGAGGTGGATGAAGAGCCAGCCGATGGTGAAGCCGAGGAACATGCTGCCCGCATCACCCATAAAGAGCAGCGCTTTGCGCTTGCCGGTATGGCGCCAGTTGAAGAGCAGAAAGGCGGCGACCGTGGCCGCAAGCAGGAGCGCCAGGAGGGCAATGGCGGTGGCTCCGCCGAGCAGCGCCAGGAGGGCAATGGCGAGGAGGGTGGTAAAGGCGACCGAGCCGGCCAGGCCATCGACCCCATCAATCATGTTCAAGGCGTTAATCACTCCGACCGTAGCGAAGATCGTGAGCGGAATCGCCAGCACCCCCAGTTGCCACGCTCCCCCAAGCCCGGGGAGAATTGCGCCGAGGTCACGCAGCACTACGCCGTCGAGCAGGATCATGGCACCGGCAGCGAGGATCTGCGCGACAAAGCGCAGGGTGGAGCTGAGGTCGTGGCAGTCATCCCAGATCCCGATCACCACCACAATCGCAGCCCCGAGCAGCAGTCCGAGGTAGAGGGTTCCGCCGGGCGGGGCGAGCAGGTAGAGCAGGAAAAAGCTGGTGGCCATGCCGATGCCGCCCACCAGCGGGATCACCTCACCGTGTTGCTTGCGCTCAGTGGGGTGATCGACCAGCCCGACTTGGGAGGCGAAGTGGCGAAGTGGCGGGTAGAGGAGTGCGGTCAGCAGGAAGGCGACTGCGATCAATAAAAAAGACATCATTGTCATAGCTAAATTTCTCCGGTGAATATCTTCTTGAATCCTTGTAGATCTGAAAAGAGAAGCTCGCGTATCCTACGCCTATCGAATCGGCTGCCGTTTCGCCCTCTGGCATCCGTAGTGCAAAAATTATAGCATAGATGGGACAAAGAGGGGGATCTCTTAGAGGGAGGCCATACCACCGAACATTTTTCTACAAACCTTTGTCCAATGGCCGCAAGTTGGCCGCTAGCGCAAAGGTCGCTGATGGGCGGATCTGCTACACTGTAGCTAACTACATGCGGGCGATGCTTTGACCTGTGATTAGGTTACGGTAAAAGTGCGTTTCGAAGATCGGTTTTTTGCGGAGTCTACAATGATTTACTTTGGAAAAGTTTTTCCGAGTCTGTTACTCAGTTGCGCTTTGGTGGTAGCGGCGGCGCTGGCTCCGTTGCGGGTGGCCGAAGGGGCGGCGCAGGCTATTCAACAGGCGATTAGCGCGGATTTGCAGGCCGGAGTGCCGCGAGCCGAAGCGATTCGCAAGGCGATGATGACCGCGATTGATGCGGGTCTGGCGCTCGATCAGGCGGCGGAGTATGTTTTGCAGCAGTACCCCGATGCCGTGGGCGAGGTGGAGCGGGCGGTGCTTGCGCTGATGCAGATCATGCCCTACGCGGCGACCTGTGATGATTGCGTCTGTAGTGCCGGCTCGGCGCTGGTACAGTATCCGCTGGCCGAGCTGGCCGAGCTGGAGCGCAAAGAGTGGGTCGAGGAGGTGGTGCGGCGCTATCGTGAGCGCGATGAGGAGCTGCTGCTGCCAAACCTTGGGGAGGAGAACCCCTACCCCTTCTTCTTCCACTTTGAGACCGAGCTGGCCAGCCTGCGCCCCTACCTGGGGGACGTGCGGGTCGATCCGCAGGATGTTGCCGCGATGGTACGCCAGATTGAGGAGCGTGGACTGACTGAGCCGGTGCGCTTCGTTCTCACCTCACTGGGCGAGGGGCCGCATGTCTATCAGGGGCAGGTGCTGGTCGCCGCCGCCGAGCAGTTGGGACGTAAACAGTTGCCGGTGCGTTTCACCTTTACCGAGTGCGCGATCTGCGAAAACCGCTCCGATGCCGCCTACTACTCGCTGCACGAGATGCGCGAATACAACAGCCTGGAGTGGACCCGTCAGCGCTTTTTTATCGAAAACGAGGTGTTGCTCATCGATCAGCGCCACCGTCCGGAGGGTGATCGCTACCCGTTTGACTACCATGCGGAAGTGACCGTTAAAGAGCTGCTCGACTACTTCGTAGGGGATGCCGACT
>SLIM01000235.1 GCA_007135625.1 Gammaproteobacteria bacterium | reverse complement strand
CCCTACCGACTCATCAACTGCCCCACCAAGCGTTGCAGCTCCGGGTGGTACATCAAGCGCTCGACCCGGGGATCACTGCGCAGGGCATCCAGATTACCGGAGAGGATCTTCTGCACAAAAGCGGGATCATTGGCCAGGGCCGCCAGTTCCGGATCGTGGGCGAGAGCCTGCACCTGTTGCAGCAGTGCCGGGTCTCCCTGAATCCGCTGCTGGGTCTGCTGCAATAGCGCCCCGAGGTCGATGCTGGAGTCGAGCGTGAGGCCGTTCAACGAAAATCCGCTGCCGCTCCCACCACCGCTCCCGCCACCGCCGCCACGTTGCGCCGGGTTGATCGCCAGCACCTGATCGACGGCAAGGGCGACCTCCCCTAGCGACGGGGTGCGCACCAAATAGCGTCCCCCCTCCAGGCCGATCAACTCACCGCTCAGGGTCGAGCCGTCACGCAGCGAGAAGGTTTTGAACTCCGCCGCCCAACTGGCGGTGGCGAAAAAGAGCAGTAGCAGAGTAAAGATTGAGCGTAGGTGCATGGAGTATCTCCAGTATGGTGTGGTGTGGGTCGAGAAGATAAAGTAGGTAGCCCTTTTGGGCATACCGCATGGTCTTTAGAGCATAGCATACTCACCAAATTACGCGGCAACATCCGCCGCCTCGGCCAGTTGCTGCAACATCTGGCGCAGTGCCACCCGCCAGTGGAGCGGCTCCAGCCCGAGCGCCTCCCAGGTGAGCGATTTGTCGAGAACGCAGCAGGCGGGTCGGCGGGCCGGGGTGGGGTAATCGCTGGTGCGAATCGGACGCAGCGGAATCGCCCGTTGCAGCAGCCCCAGGGCGAGCGCCTCCTCCTGAATGGCGACCGCAAAGTCGTACCATGAGGCGACCCCGGCATCAGTCCAGTGGTGGATACCGGTAAGTCCCAGCGCAGCGGCCCGCCAGAGCGCTTCGGCCAGACCCTTGGCCCAGGTGGGGGTGCCGATCTGGTCACACACCACCCCAAGGCTGTCGCGCTCGGCCATGAGCCGTAACATGGTCTTGACAAAGTTATTGCCATGGGCGGAGTAGACCCAAGCCGTGCGCAGAATCAACGCCTGCTCGCCCAGGGTCGCCAGTACCCGCTCATCGCCCGCCTGCTTGCTCGCTCCGTAGACCCCGAGGGGGTGTGCCGGGGCGTTGGGGAGATAGGGGAGTCCGCTGCTGCCGTCAAAAACGAAGTCGGTGGAGACGTGGAGCAGCGGCACATCCAGGGCGCGGGCGGCGCGGGCGAGGTGAACGGCACCATCCCGGTTGACCGCATAGGCGAGAGTGGCCTCGCTCTCGGCGCGATCCACGGCGGTATAGGCGGCTGCGTTAATCAGTAGCGTTGGTCGCTCGCGATTAACGCAGTGGGCAACGGCGGCAGTGTCGCTGATGTCGAGACGATCCAGGTCATAGCCGAGCAGCTCCGCTGCGGGCGGTGCGCTCTTCAGCAGTTCGTAGCCCAGTTGACCGTTGGCACCGGTGATCAGTACTCTCATGGCCGCCACCCTGCGGGGTAGAGTTCGGCCTCGCGCAGCGCCGGAGCGGCGGCATCTTTGGGCGAGAGTACCGGCTGCTCACCGGGGGGGAGTGGCCAGGGAATGGCGAGGTCGGGGTCGTCCCAGCGAATGGCCCGTTCATGGGCGGGGGCGTAGCGTTCGGTGCATTTGTAGAGGAACTCGGCGCGTTCGCTGGTCACATAGAAGCCGTGAGCAAATCCCGGGGGTACCCACAGCATTCGCCGGTTCTCCGCCGAGAGATACTCTCCGACCCACTGCCCGAAGGTCGCCGAGTCGCGGCGCAGGTCAACGGCAATGTCAAAGACCTCGCCGAGGGTGACGCGCACCAACTTTCCCTGCGGCTGCTGGAGTTGGTAGTGCAGGCCGCGTAGCGTCCCTTGGGTGGAGAGGCTGTGGTTATCCTGAACAAAGTGGAGATCCAGGCCCGCTTGGCGAAAGGTGTCGGCGTTCCAGATCTCCATAAAGAAGCCGCGCTGGTCGCCAAAGACTTTCGGTTCAATCAACTTGACATCGGCTATCGCGGTGTCAATAAACTGCATGGCAATTACTCCTGACGCTGTAATAAATTGAGCAGGTAGTCGCCGTAGCCGCTCTTCACGAGGGGTTCGGCGATGCGCTGGAGCTGCTCCTGGTCGATAAAACCCATGCGCCACGCAATCTCCTCCGGGCAGGCGATTTTTAGCCCCTGCCGCTCTTCGACCACGCGCACAAAGTTACCGGCATCAAGTAGCGAGTTGTGGGTACCGGTGTCGAGCCAAGCGACCCCGCGCCCGAGTAGCTCCACCCGCAGCTTGTCCTGTTGCAGATAGCAGGTATTCAGGTCGGTAATCTCCAGCTCTCCACGCGGTGAGGGGCGCAGTGAGCGGGCGATCTCTACCACCTCATTATCGTAAAAGTAGAGACCGGTAACGGCATAGTTGGAGCGGGGTCGAGTCGGCTTCTCCTCAATCGCTACCGCCCGCCCCGAGGGGTCGAAGGAGACGACTCCATAGCGCTCCGGGTCTTGGACGTAGTAGCCGAAGACATCGGCACCGGTAGCGTGGCTGGCGACCTGCTGCAACTGCTTGCCCAGCCCCTGGCCGTAGAAGATGTTGTCCCCCAGTACCAGGGTCACCGGGTCGCTGCCGATAAAGGCACTCCCCAGCAGGAAGGCTTGCGGCAGCCCGTCGGGGGAGGGTTGAATCACGTAGGAGAGGGCCATTCCCCACTGACTCCCATCCCCGAGCAGGGCGTGGAAGGCGGCTTGGTCTCGCTCGGTGGTGATGATCAGAACCTCGCGAATGCCGGCTAGCATGAGAGTCGAGAGGGGGTAGTAGATCATCGGCTTATCGTAGACCGGCAGCAACTGCTTGCTGAGTGAGTGGGTCAATGGATGGAGCCGGGTACCGCTTCCCCCGGCCAGGATAATTCCCTTACGCATGTGTACGTTCTCCTTAGGCCCTCTGCCCGCTGTTCTTAGCTATAGATACTGGTCAGATCGGTCAACTTATCACCACTTCCCGTTCGATGGGTACGATAGAATGGCGGTACAATCAACTGGCCGATGGAGTAGAAGGGGAAGGCGTTGTCGATCATCAGCTCCACATCGCCATAGCCGACGAGACCGCAACCATCCTCTCCCCAGCTTCGCCCCATGCTGTTCTTAATGATCCAGCAGCGCTGGTGGTCGTTATAGCCGATGATCACCACCGAATGATAGCCTAGCGCTCGACTGCCTGGAGTTTTGCGATAGATACCGCCTCCATAGGAGAGAAAATCGGAGTAGATGAACATATAGGCGATGCACGGCCCCCGCTCGACCGCTGCCTTGCGCTCTTCGGTGGTGCGATGCTCTGCATAACTGGCGATCTTAATCGCTCGCTGCTGCCAATTTCTGCAATAGTTGCAGCGCTGGGCACCCCACGGGGTACACTCCTCATCGGTAACTCCTTGATTTTTTGCCCACTCCAGCGCTGCGGTGGCACCCCATCCCGAATGGCAGTTCCCTCTCCCTCCCTGGCGGCAGAAGTTCAGGCTCGCCTCGGAGAGGGCGACCGGCAGGTTGGGGCGACCGGTCTGAATGCGCAGATTGGCCTCCATCGCCCCCACTAACGAAAAGGAGATACAGGCGTTACACTGTTTCTGGTTCCAGGCGCGGGTGATGTAGTTATTACCATTATGGTTACGCCAGTCGACCATCGGTCCGCGCTGAAAACGGGGAGCCGCTCGCTCGGCTTGGCTGGTCTCGCGAATTTGGTTGGCCGCCTCCCGCTCACGCACGGAGACTCCGCCAATCAGCCCGACCTGTTCGCGCAAAGGCCGCTCCGCAGAGGTTGTCTGCCTGGTTGTCCAGCCAAATGCCCCCTGCTCAATTCGCCGGTTGATCTCGGGGAGTGTGTCCACCCGATCCGACCGAGCGCTAAGGTGCTGCTGCCGCAAATTGGCCAAAATACGGTTGATTCCCATGATACTCTCCTCTGCATACGCAAATGTTATTGAAGTCGCCACTCTCGCACGTCGGCACCGCAGCGCCCCACGTACCTCGCTGGATCATAATCCAAAATCAATGGTAGAATTATATGGCGCACTTGTCAACCGAAGGGTGAGCGGAGAAGTGCTCTCTTCTATAGTATACTGCGCATTGTATCGGTCACAGTTGCCACAATCTTGGGCGAATAACGCCGCCACGCCGATTACCACGGCGCGGTGGGCGCAGCGCCAACCTCCTCACCTTATCAACACAAGAGATTTGCTATGGGTTTTTTACAGGACAAAAAAGTATTGATTACCGGTGTTGCCAGCACCCGCTCCATTGCCTGGGGGGTTGCCGAGGCGATGCACCGCGAAGGGGCTACTTTAGCCTACACCTACCAGAGCGACAAGCTCAAAAAGCGGGTTGAAGATGTCGCCGAGCAGACCGGCTCCTCGCTGGTGCTGCCGCTCGACGTACAGAGCGACGAGCAGATCGCCGCGCTGTTTGGTGAGCTGGAGCAGCAGTGGGGCGGGCTGGATGTGATTGTCCACTCCATCGCCTTCGCCCCGCGTAGCGAGCTGGAGGGGAGCTACATTGACGCGGTCACCCGTGGGGGCTTCGCCACGGCCCACGACGTGAGCGTCTACTCCCTCGCCGCCCTTGCCAAAGCAGCGCGTCCACTGATGGCCGGGCGTAACGGTGCGATTGTCACCATGAGCTACCTGGGCGCGGTGCGCACCATCCCCAACTACAATGTCATGGGGGTCGCCAAGGCCAGCCTGGAGGCCAATGTGCGCTACCTCGCCGACTCCCTCGGCCCAGAAGGGACTCGCGTCAACGCGATCTCCGCCGGCCCGATTCGCACCCTCGCCGCCTCCGGCATTAGCGGTTTCAAAACGATGCTGGATGAGTCGGAAAAGCGGGTACCGCTACGTCGCAATACTACGATCCAAGAGGTCGGAAACGCCGCCGCCTTCCTCTGTTCCGACCTCGCCTCGGGGATCACTGGCGATGTCCTCTATGTCGATTCCGGTTACCATATTCTGGGTATGTAAGCGGGAAAGAGAGGGCAGAGATAGAGCATGAAGTTTATCCTATCCCTGCTTGTACTGCTTCTCTTCGCTCTCCCGCTAGCGGGTGAATACTCCTCCCCTGTCGAGGTCGAACCACCGATTACAGGAATTACCGTTGAGCGTGTTGAGCAGCAACTGGCACAGCTCGACGGTAAAGAGGATGCCCCCGCACGCGCTGCCCTGGATCTCTACCGCGAGGCGCTGGGAGAGCTGCGCCGTGCCGAGCAGCACGAGGCGCAGACCCTGCTCTATCGCAGCCACCTTGAGGAGACCCCGGAGCGTAGCACCCGCCTTGCCGAACTGGAGCAGCAGCTCGAAACTGCCCGCACCCCCCACCCGCCACTCGCCGACGATCTCACCCGCGAGACCCTGAGCCAGCGGCTGGAGCAGCGTCAGGCCGACCTGGCCACCCTGCGCAGCCGCAGCCTGGAGCTGGAGGCGGAGCTAACCCGTCTGCGGATGCGCCCCGACCAGTCGGCACAGGAGCTTAACGAAGCCAAACAGCAGCTCGCCGCTACTGAAGCGGCGATGCGCACCGCATTGGGTAGCGGCCCGGTCGCCGATGCCCGACGCACTCTGCAACAGGCCCAGCGCCAAGAGCGCTTCAGCCGGGTGCAGCGGCTCGAACTGGAGCGCCTCAGCCATCCCCAGCGCATGGCCGAGCTGGAGCTGCGCCTCAATGTTACCCGCCAGCGCCAGCAACACAACGAAACCCGCATCCGCCAGATGCAGGAGCGGCTGAACGAGCTGCACGCCGCCCAAGCCGCCGAGGCGCAACAGGAGGCGAAACGCCAGTTGCAGCAGGGTGAACAGCACCCGCTACTGCTACATGAGCTGGAGCGCAACAGCGACTACAGCACCCGCCTGCGGCAACTCGCCGAGCAGGTCGAGCGGGCGACCCGCGAACGGGAGCAGATCAGGGAGAAGCTACAAGCGGTGCGCAGCAGTCGTGATCGGGTCAGCCGCCAGCTTGAGATCCTCGGCCTGGAAGAGTCACTCGGTGAACTGCTGCGCCTGGAGCAGCGCCAACTCCCCCATCTCGGGCTGTTGCGGCGTAGTGCCGAGGAGCTACGCCAAACCTTGGCCGACACCCGCATTGCCGCTTTTCGCATCGACAGCACCCCGCCAGCACCCCTGCCAACCCTGGAGCAGGAGCCGCTGCGCACCCTGCCGAGCGAGGCGGCCAGTGCGCTGCTGGAGCTACTGACCACCACCCGCGACAACCAGACGGCGCTACGCAATCAACTGTTGCAGGCCTATAGCCGCCTGGAGCGCACCCTGGGAGAGCAACTGCTGGAGCAGCAGCAGTTAATCGATGCAGTCGCCCAGTACCAAGAGTTCGTAGATCGCAACTTGGTCTGGATTCGCGGCGGTAGCCTGCTCAACCTCTCAGCCCTGCAACGCGCCGACCTGCCGCTCCAGTGGCTGCTCGATCCACTGAATTGGCAAGGGAGTTACCCTGCACTGCGCGACGCGCTGGCACAACGCGCAGCCCCGACCCTGCTGCTGCTGCTCATCGGCATCGCCAGCCTCCTTGCCATCCCGCAGATGCGAGCCGCCTTTGTGGAGTGGCAAGCGAAAATCGGCAAGGTCCACGATGACCGCTACAGCTTCTCCCTCAACGGACTGCTGTTCGTCCTGCTGGAGGCTTGCGGCCCCCTGTTGCCGCTGCTCTACCTCGCTATCGTTGCCACTACCCTGCAAGAGATTCCCGCCCTGAGCGCCGTAGGAAACGGGCTGTTTGAGGCCCTGCTGGTCTACCTGCTGCTACGCATCTTGCTCGGACTGCTGCGCCCCAACGGACTCGCCCGCACCCACTTTCGCTGGAACCCGGAGCAGGTCGAGCGCCTCTACCGCACGCTGCGCTGGATCACTCCGCTACTGGTCATCACCACCTTCTTGGTTGCCACTCTGGAGTGGATTCCCGGAGAGGTGGAGCGTAACGCACTCTCGCGTATCGCTTTTATCGTGACCTGCTTATTCATCGGCAGCGCCCTGCACCATCTCTTTCACCCACAAAAGGGCATTCTTGCGACGCAGACCGCCCCCCTCATCCGCCTGCCGCACATTCGCACCCTCCTGCACTACCTGAGCCTGCTGCTCCCTCTCAGCTTGGCGATCCTCTCCCTGATCGGCTACCACCACGGCGCACTCAAGCTCGGTGAACTGCTCTTCTACAGCCTGTTGATCCTGGTCGCCACCCAGTTGCTGCACAGCATGATGCTGCGCAAATTGATGATCGCCCAGCGCCGCCTCGCGCTGCAACGGGCGCGTGAGCGGCGTGCCGCGATGTTGGAGAGCCGCGCCAAAGAGCGCGACAGCAGTGAGGAGCTGATTCTCGAAGGACTGCCGGTAGAAGAGAGCGAACAGATCGACCTCGAAACCATTGATCTCCAGAGCCGCACCATGCTCAACATGCTCTCTGGAGTCCTCGCCATCGTCGCCCTCTCCTGGCTCTGGGCCGAACTGCTCCCGGCACTCGGTGGCCTGGAGGAGTTTGTGCTGTGGGAGTACCTTTCAGGCGGCGAGCAGGCGGAGCTGCAAGTGGTTACCCTATGGGATGTCGGCCTCGCCCTGGCGGTTCTCGCCCTCACCGTCATCGCGGCTAATAACCTTCCCGGCCTCTTGGAAATCACCCTACTGCAACCCCTGGAGGTGAAGCCGGGAAACCGCTACGCCATCAGTCTGATCAGCCGCTACCTCATTATCACGATAGGCCTGGTCAGTTTTTTTACCCTGGTCGGACTCAGTTGGAGCGAGCTGCAGTGGCTGGTCGCCGCCATGGGGGTCGGCCTCGGCTTCGGGCTGAAAGAGATCTTCGCCAACTTCTTCTCCGGCCTGATTATCCTTTTTGAGCGCCAGATTCGGGTGGGCGACTGGGTCACCATCGACGGCATGACCGGCACCGTCAGCCGCAT
>SLIM01000045.1 GCA_007135625.1 Gammaproteobacteria bacterium | reverse complement strand
GAAGTAGGCGTAAAAGATACTGGCGTAATACCCCTCGTAGCGGGCAATCGGGTTGTTGCGGTGCCAGTCGTGGGGAATGCTGGCGAAGAAGGCGTTGAAGAGCGCTTTTAGGCCGTTAAAATCATTGGCCAGCAGCAGATCACCCAGCCGATATTTATTGCTCTGGGTAGCGCTGGCGTTGGCCTCGGCACCGCTCCAAGCGTGTAGCAGGACGCTATTCAGGCTCTGATAGACCTCTCGATTGGGATAACGCAAATGGTAGCGGTACTCGCCAAAGCGGTACTCGACCTGGCCGAAAGTGAGATACCCCGCCTGCCACATCAGGGCTTCGGTGGCGATGTGATCGACATCAAAGGTGGAGAGCAGCAGATCGCTCGCCACGCTCTGGGCCAGATTGGGGAGGTGGACTTGGCGTTGGGTCAGTAGATCGACCAAAAAGGTCGGGGTGCCGGTCTCAAACCAGTAGGCCTTGAACTGCCGCTCCTGAAACAGCAGCAGCACATCAAAAGGATTATAGACCGACTCGCCAGTCCAGTTGTAGCCGTTATACCAGTCGCGAATCTGCTGTCGATCCAGCCCCTCTAGTTCGGGTGCAAAGGTGGTCTCAAGATCCGCCTCGGTATAGCCGCAGAGTGCGGAGTAGGGAGTGGAGACCGTAATATCACGCAGATTATTTAGCCCGGAGAAGAGGCTCACCTTGCTAAACTTCGAGACCCCAGTAAGCAAGGCAAACTGAATATGGGCATCCTGCCCCTTAATCACCGAGTAGAGGTTACGCAACCCCTCGCGCATGGCGCGTGCGGTCTCGGGATCGGTGAGATTATCGAGAATCGGCTTGTCATACTCATCGACCAGCACCACCACCCGCTGGCCGTGGGTACGTGCTGCGGCCCGAATCAACTCACCGAAGCAGGCCGGAATATCCAGATTTGGTGGGCATTCGACCCCTAAACTTTGCTGATTGATGCGTAGCAGATCATCAATTTGGGCATCGAGCTGCTCACGCCGCTCCAGTCGCCCCTCGGCAAAACTCAAGCGAATCACCGGATAGCGGATCGACCACGCCCACTGCTCATGCACCGCTAGCCCGCGAAAGAGCGGTTCATTACCGGCGAAAAGTTCGGCCAAGGTATCGACTAACAGCGATTTGCCAAATCTTCGGGGGCGGGAGAGAAAGTAGTGGCTCCCCTCGTTGATCAAACGCAAGATATAGGGGGTCTTGTCCACATAGTAGCACCCCTCTTCGCGAATCTTGGCGAGGGTCTGAATGCCAATAGGAAGTTTTTTACGGACGAGTGAAGAGGTCATTGGGTCGCTCCCGAAAGATAGCGTTGGTCATGGTCGAAGGCCTGGTCGGAGCTATCGAGCCACAGCAGCGCGACTCCAAACATGCCTCGGCGGATATGTCTCACCCCCACAATACCCGAATCGGGAAGGGTTTTTTGGCTCTCTGTGGGGCAACTTTCCCCTGAAGTTTGCGCTCGACATATTGCTGCACCTGCCTATTTTTTAGGCCTTGATCATCGCTCCGGCTACCTTGACCGCTCACAGCGAAAGTCCTGCTGTAAGTAGCTGAAATCCTTGGGTCGAAAAGCCCCGTTTGACATCCACCGATCAAGGTATTGGCCGGAAGGATGGCCAAGGCCATTTTTTAGATTTGGGGGCAAGTGTAGTACAGCTTTATGGAAATAGCAAAGTATCGTGGAGCAGATTTTGACGTGCATTTTCATCCTATTCGATTTGACATCCCCGTAGGAGAAGTGTATGGTGGTCGCTGATGCGTTGGATTTTCTATTCTTGAAAATCTGCTGTTGCACAACAATAGACCTGCACCAAGCGCTGACTTGGAGGTCATGTCGGGGATTTTTCTGCTTGACCTAATTACAACCTGAGATATGTGGCAATTTTTGCCCCAAAAACTACAGGAGACCGATGAACCATGTTGCGTTCCAACTCCAGACCAACTCTTGTGGCCGCCGTTGCCGCAGCCCTCTCGCTTCCCGCTCCACTGCTGGCTGACACCTTTGGAGATTCCCTTGACTTTGATCTCTACAGCTCGCTCCGCTTGCACTATGAGTCGGTGAATCCCGATGGTGCCGACCGCTATGGCGGTTTTCGCGATGCCTATTCACGAATCGGTTTTACCGCGAGCGCAACCCTTGATGAAGGAGTTAGCGCATTTGCACAGTTGGAGATTCCGCTCGACCTGGCAAACGGTGCGGTGCAAGACCCGTTTGATAACGATGAAGATATTCGCGTTGCCCGCCTCGGCCTAAACAGCTCTTTGGGTACCTTACTCTATGGTCAGGACTGGATGCCCTACTACAACGCCATTGCCTATCCGGTGGATATGTTCAGTAGCTACTACAGCGGTTTTGCCACTTTTACGGCCTTTCGTCTCAACGAGAGTCTAATCTATTATAGCCCCGATATGAATGGTTTTTCGCTAGGGGCCTCCTACAGCCGGGCGGGTGGTTACGGCAAAGCGGATGGGGGGAGCGATGATCGCTACCAGTTGACTGCCAGCTACCGCTGGGGCGAGACCACCCTTGCAGCAGGGATTGATGAGGTGGGCGGGAGCGAGAACTGGCGCTTTTATGGTGCCTCGCTGATGCACACCATCGACAACCTCTATATCGGCGCAAAGCTGGAGTATATCGACAGCGAACAGCAGGCAGCGGGGTTTGGGCGAGATGGCGATACCGTGGTTAATCTCTATGCTGGGTATACGGTAGGCAAGAACACCTTTAAGGGGATGATTGCTGAGGTCGATGGGTATGGCGGCAGCGTCTTTCATCTCGGGGTCGATCATGATCTCTCCGACTACCTGACCCTGTTTGCCGAGTACTACAACGAGAGCGAAGGGGCAGCTATTCCTACCCGCAAGGCGCGTGATGGCGCACCACTGGATGCCTTTGGTGGCGGGGGCGATGCCTTTCTTGCCGGGGTGCGGATGAGTTTCTAACGCTTTGACGAGCCGCTGTATTTTTACTGAAAACTGGGACTACGGAGGGATGTGCGTGTAGGCGATTACCGTAGAGGGAGTTGTGGCTGCGTACTTTATTATCCCTCTTCTGTCCTTTACGATAGGAGAGAACGAACATTGAGCAATCAAGAAAATGAGGTGAATGAGGCGATTGAAGCCCAGGTCGAACAGATTGAGCAGTTGTATGAGACAGAGTATGAAATTGGGGAGCAGAACATTAACCCGCTGGGGCTGGATCTGCATAACCCGGTCTTTCTGGTCAGCTCCCTGCTGATTCTCCTGTTTGTGGTCGGTTCGCTGCTCTTTCCCGAGCAGTCCAACAGCGCCCTGGGGGCGACTCGGGTCTGGATTGGGGATGTTTTCGACTGGCTCTTTCTCTCTGCCGGAAACCTCTTTGTCCTCTTCTGCCTGGCGCTGATTGTGTTGCCGGTCGGCAAGATTCGTATCGGCGGTGTGGATGCCAAGCCGGACTATTCCGTCCTCTCCTGGTTCGCAATGCTGTTTGCCGCCGGGATGGGCATTGGCCTGATGTTCTGGAGTGTTGCCGAGCCGGTCGCCTATTTTACCGAGTGGTACGGTACGCCGCTCAATATTGCCGGCGGCAGTGAGGAGGCGAAGATGGCTGCCCTGGGAGCGACCATGTACCACTGGGGGCTGCACCCGTGGGCGATTTACGCGGTGGTCGGTCTCTCGCTGGCCTTCTTTGCCTACAACAAAGGGATGCCGCTGACGATCCGCTCCGCTTTCTACCCACTGCTCGGAGATCGGGTGTGGGGACCCATCGGCCATGTGATTGATACCTTGGCGGTGCTGGCGACCATGTTCGGACTGGCCACTTCGCTGGGGCTGGGGGCGCAGCAGGCGGCGAGTGGCCTGGCGTTTCTTTTTGGGATTAGTGACGGCTTGCAGACCCAAATTGCGATTATTATCCTGGTTACGGTGATTGCCCTGCTCTCGGTGATGCGCGGGATTAATGGCGGGGTGCGGGTCTTGAGTAATCTCAATATGGGACTGGCAATTCTGCTGCTCTTCTTTGTGATGATTGCCGGGGGCATCGTTGCCCTCATCGCCAATGTCGGGACGACGCTGTCGGCCTATGCCCAGTATATTTTGCCGCTGAGTAATCCGATTGGGCGTGAAGATGAGACCTTTTACCACGGCTGGACAATTTTCTTCTGGGCCTGGTGGATCTCTTGGTCACCCTTTGTGGGTATGTTTATTGCACGGGTTTCACGCGGACGCACGGTGCGTCAGTTTGTCACTGCGGTGCTGCTGATTCCGACCCTGGTGACGGTGCTCTGGATGAGTGCTTTCGGCGGTGGTGCGATTGATCAGGTGATGGAGGGGGTCGGAGCGCTGGCCGGTGGGATTAGCGAATCGTCGCTGGCGCTGTTCCAAATGCTGGAAAATCTGCCGTTTGCTGCCTTCACCTCGCTGCTGGCCATTGTGCTGGTGCTGGTCTTTTTTATCACCTCCTCCGATTCCGGCTCCTTGGTGATCGATAGCATCACCTCGGGCGGCAAAACCGATGCGCCGCAGGCCCAGCGTCTCTTCTGGGCGACCATTGAGGGGCTGGTGGCCGGGGTGCTGCTGGCGGTCGGTGGTGTCGCCGCGCTGCAAGCACTTCAGGCGGCGGCGGTAAGTACCGGGCTGCCGTTTGTGATTGTACTGCTGGCGATGTGTGTGAGTCTCGCGATGGGTCTCTACCACGAACATATTCTGCTTCGACATGCACCCGATAAGGCGGCTTGAGGGGTAGAGAAGAGGAGAGGGTGGGAGGCGCATAACGGCAATTCCCACCTTATTATTTCATAAAAGAGAGGAGAATGTTTGATGGGTACGCACGATCTAAAAATCCCGTTGGCCGCTGCGCTGCTGGCGCTGGTCACCGCTTGTGGTGAGCAGCCGCCCGCGCAGCAGGAGAGTGGTGCGGAGTCGTCACCACCCGTGCAAGGCCAGACCTGGCGCTATGCGCATGAAGAGTATGCCAATGATGTGCAGGATGTTTTCGCGCATCGCTTCAAGGAGTATATCGAGGCGAACTCGCCCCACCAGGTTCAGATTTTTCGCTTTGGTGAACTGGGGGAGTCGGACGATATTATGGAGCAGACCCAGGCGGGGATTCTCCAGTTTGTGAACCAATCTCCCGGGTTTACCGGCTCGCTCATTCCCGAGGCGCAGATCTTTTTTATCCCCTATTTGCTGCCGGTTGAGGATCAGCAGATTATCGAGTTCTTTCGCACCAGCAAGGCGATTAACCAGATGTTTGCCGAGCTGTATGCCGAGCAGGGGCTGGAGCTTTTGCGTATGTATCCAGAGGGGGAGATGGTGGTTACTGCCAATACACCCATTCGTAGCCCAGAAGATTTTCACGGAAAGAATATTCGCATCATGACCAATCCGTTGCTCAGTGAGACCTATCGCGCCTTCGGGGCAACTCCCACGCCGCTGCCGTGGGGAGAGGTCTATGGCGGGCTGCAAACCAATATCATTCAGGGACAGGAGAATCCGATCTTCTGGATTGAGTCGGGGGGTCTCTATGAGGTCTCTCCCCATCTCACCTTCACCGGTCACGGCCAGTTTACTACGGCAATGATGGCCAATCAGTCCTTCTTTGAGGGCCTTTCGCCGGAGCAACAGCAACTGATTCGCGATGCCACGACCCATGCGTTTGACTACATTACCGAGTATGTCCCTGGACTGGGTGAGCGTAAACTGGAGAAGATTCTCGCCGCCAAGCCGGAGGTGACGGTGACCCGCCTGACGGCTGAGGAGCAGCAGGTTTTTCGGGAGCGTGCCGGCGCGGTTGAGGCGCGCTTTATTGAGATGACCGGGGAGCGCGGGGCGAAACTGCTGGAGCAGTTTAAGGCCGATCTGGCCGCAGTCGTCGCGAGCGACAACGAGTCGTAGCCGTGGAGCTAGAGCCTAAAGGGCGGGGGCTGCAACGCTGGCTAACCCGCCTGGATCGAGCGATGGACCGGGTGGAGGGGGCGATCCTTGCGCTGGGGGTGCTGCTGATGGCCCTCAATACCGTAGCAAATGTGATTGGCCGCTTCCTCTTCGGGGAGTCGCTCTTCTTTGCGGAGGAGGTCAACCGCATTCTGATTATTATGATCACTTTTGCCGGTATCGGCTATGCCGCCCGCCACGGTCGGCATATTCGGATGACTGCGATTTATGATCTGCTGCCGATTTCAATACGACGGGTGCTGATGATCATTATTGCCCTCTTTACCGCCATAGTCCTGTTGTTTCTGGCTTGGTTTTCGGTGGCCTATATCCTCAGCATCTACCATACCGGGCGGGTGTTGCCGACCCTCAACATTCCGATCTACTGGATCTACCTGTGGGTGCCGATAGGCTTTGCGGTGACGGCGATACAGTATCTGATGACGGCCATTAAAAATGTATATTCTAAAGAGGTCTACCTCTCCATGCAGGTTAAGGATGGGTACCAGGAAGAGTCTATCGGGATGTAGCAGGTAAGGGTATGATGGCAATTCTTCTGATCACGATGATCGTGCTGCTGCTGCTCGGTTTTCCGATGATGATTCCGCTGCTGGTTGCCGCCCTGGTCGGCTTTTATCTCAGCTTTGATGGCTTCGGCCAGATGAATATTTTGGTGCAGCAACTGATGGGGGGGATTCGTCCCGCTGCGCTTATTGCGGTGCCGATGTTCATTTTAGCCGCTGATATTATGACCCGAGGGGAGTCGGCTACGCGTTTAACCAATATGGTGATGGCCTTCATCGGTCACATTAAAGGGGGGCTTGCGGTAAGTACCGCCGCCTCCTGTACCCTTTTTGGCGCGGTCTCCGGCTCTACCCAGGCGACGGTGGTGGCGGTCGGCTCTCCGCTGCGTCCGCGTATGCTCAAGGCGGGGTATAAAGACTCTTTTACCCTCGCACTGATTATTAACTCCAGTGATATTGCGTTTTTGATTCCCCCCAGTATTGGAATGATCATCTACGGGGTAATCTCCGGCACCTCTATCGGTGAACTCTTTATCGCCGGTATCGGGCCGGGCCTGTTGATTCTGCTGCTCTTTTCGATCTATTCGGTGATCTATGCCAGTTGGATGAAGGTGCCTACCGAACCCAAGGCCACTTGGCAGGAGCGGCTGAAGAGTATCCAGCAGGCGCTCTGGCCGCTGGGCTTTCCGGTGATTATTGTGGGGGGGATCTATGGGGGGGTTTTTAGCCCTACCGAGGCGGCGGCGGCCTGTGTTCTCTACGCCGTAATTCTGGAGTTTGTGATCTTTCGCTCTTTGCAGTGGAGAGATCTCTACAAAATCGCGAAATCGACCGGCCTGATTACGGCTGTAGTGTTTATTTTGGTGGCCGCCGGTAACGGCTTCTCCTGGATTATCTCTTTTGCCCAAATCCCGCAAACGATTATTAGCCATTTGGGGATCCTGGAGGCTGGCCCGACCGGGGTACTGATCGCGATTGCGGTGGCCTTTTTTATCGCCTGTATGTTTGTCGATCCGATTGTGGTGATTTTGGTTCTCACCCCGATCTTTACCCCGGCCATTGCCGCGAGTGGCCTTGATCCGGTGTTGGTCGGGGTTTTGATCACCCTAATGGTCGCCATTGGCTCCGCGACACCGCCTTTTGGCTGCGACATCTTTACGGCCATTGCGGTCTTTAAGCGCCCCTATTGGGAGGTCATACGCGGGACTCCGCCGTTTGTGCTGATTCTGCTGCTGGTCACCGCGCTGCTCATTCTCTTTCCGCAGATCGCGCTATTTTTGCGTGATCTGGCCTTTCGCTAGCAACTGCTCGGCGAGCTCTTCGCTCCACTGCGCCATCTGTTGCTAGAGCTGCGCAGGAGAGAGACCTTCGGCGACCGCAACGGCTATCGCCGTTGCATAGATAGAGGGCGTTACTCTGCTGGCAGATCGGGTGGGGGTGGGTGAGGCGGCAATCTGCCGCCGCCTATTTTGAATCCGTGAGCTGTACGGAGGGTACGGAATGTGGGACGCAAAGCGAAAAACCGAAGGTTTTCGCAGCCTTGATCATCGTTCCG
>SLIM01000283.1 GCA_007135625.1 Gammaproteobacteria bacterium | reverse complement strand
TTTTTGTGCTGTTGGGGTGGTGTTTTTTTAAGGTTCTAGGTTCTAGGTTCTAGATTCTAGATTCTAGATTCTAGATTTTAGATTTCTGCATCGGGTTGAGTTGCGCACCTCGCTTGATTCCCTTGTCTCTTCTGCAATTCGCTGGGTTGAGTTGCGCACCTCGCTTGATTCCCTTGTCTCCTCTGCAATTCGCTGGGTTGAGTTGCGCACCTCGCTTGATTACTTGATCTCTTCTGCAATTTTCTTGGCGCTGCTGTAGTCGTTCTTACCGCTGCCCAGTTTGGGAATGGCGGCGACCGGGCGTACCTCGGCGGGGCGCATGAGGGGGTTGAGTTGGGCCTGTTGCAGGATCTCGGTGAGCGATTCCGGGGCGATTTCGCCCGCCACCAGTAGTACGATGCGCTCTCCCTTCTTGGGGTCGGGGAGGGCGACGGCGAGGCATTCGAGCGGGTCGGGGAGGAGTCGCCCAATCGCCTCTTCGACCGCGCCGAGGCTGACCATCTCGCCGCCGATTTTGGCGAAGCGGGAGTAGCGATCTACGATGGTGAGAAAACCATCTTCATCCAAATGGCCTTTGTCGCCGCTTTTGTACCAGCGCCGTCCATCCAGTTCGACCAGCGCCTCGGCACTACGGGTCGGGTCGTTGAGGTAGCCGAGCATCACTTGGGTGCCGCCGATAAGAATCAGCCCGTCGTGGTTGGGAGGGAGCGGCTCCAGGGTGGCGGGATCGACCACCCGAAAGCTGCTGCCGGGGAGGGGCATGCCGACGCTGCCGAGTTTGTTGCCCTGCTGCACCGTCCACTCCCCGCTGTCGAGGATGTCGGGCAGGTTGACGCTCGCCACCGGGGTGGTCTCGGTGGTGCCATAGCCCTCGTAAATGGTTTTGCGAAACTTCTGCTCAAAGGCCTCGCGCACCTCCGGGTTGAGGCGCTCCGCTCCGGCCACGACGATGCGCAGCGAGTCGAGCATCAGCGGTAGCACTTTGCGGTTGCGGGTAAAGAGGCGCAGGAAGGTGGAGGTGGCGCAGAGGACGGTGGCGCGGTAGCGGGCTACCGCTTTGGCGGTGTTGAGTACGTCGGTGGGGTCGGGGTGGCAGACCAGCGGAATCCCCTCAATCACCGGGAGCAGGCCGGTGACAGTGAGGCCGAAGGCGTGAAACAGCGGCAGGTTGGCCATGATCACTTCATGCTCTTGGGTGTTGAGTACGTCGGAGATCTGCTTGCTGTTTCCCATAATGTTGCGGTGGCTGAGTACCACCCCTTTGGGGCTGCCCTCGCTGCCGCTGGAGAAGAGGATCGCGGCGGGGTCGTCAATCGCCGAGCGGCGGCTGATGAGCGGGATCAGCAGGGCAGTGGGGAGCAGGGTGACGCTGGCGAGGGCGGCGAGTTTGGCGGGGCGGGTGATCTGCTCTTTGAGATCTTCGAGGTAGTAGACGGTTCGCCCGGCGAGTAGCGGTTCGAGGTCGATCCCTTTGGCGGCAAGTTTTTTGACAAACTGGCGGGAGCTGTAGAGGGAGCGGATCTCCGCTTTGTCGATGGCCGCGACCAGGGCCTGCGGTGAAGCGGTGTAGTTGAGGTTGACCACGGTTTTGCCGCGCAGCAGGCAGGCGAGGTTGGCGATGACTCCGGCACTGGTGGTGGGGAGCAGCAGGCCGATGCGCTGCTCTGGGCTGCGCCGGGCGATGAGGCGTGAGAAGAGTAGGGTGGCGGTGAGCAGGGTGCGGGCGGAGAGCGGGTTGCCCTGGCTGTCGGCGAGAAAAAAGCTGCCCCGGTCGCGTTTCATTGCCCGAATAAAGGCGTGCTGTAGCGGCGGCAGGGTGGCGGTGTACTCTTGCCAGCCGTCCATGGAGAGTTCAAAGACTCGCTGCTTGACCTGTTCGGCGCTGCTGGTGAGGGGCATCGGTGCGCCGAAGGCGACGATCACATCGCGGCGGATGGTGCCGCCGCGCAGGGTCTGGAGCTTGCCGGAGGAGCGCGAGAACCAGCTTCCCCACAAGCCACGCAGATAAAACGGCAGGATCACCCCCTCGATCCCCTCTACGGTATGCTCAAAACCCCGTTTGAAGGTGCCGAGGTGGCCGTTGCGGCTGATTGAGCCTTCGGGAAAGAGGCAGACCACCTCGCCCGCTCGGAGCAGCTCATTGACCCGGCGCAGGGCGCTGCGGCTGGCACCGCCGGAGATCGGTACCACCCCGAAAAGGTCGAGGAAGCGGCGCAGGTACCACCGTTCGTAGATGGAGCGGGCCATCACGAAGCGCACTGGGCGGGGGCTGGCGATCTGAATCATCGCCCAATCGAGCCAACTGATGTGGTTACCCAGCAGCAGTACCGCCCCCTGGCCGGGGATGTTGTCAAAACCGAGTACTTGCACGCGGTACTGTCCAGAGAGCAGCCGTCTGGCGACAAACCGAATGAGGGATTGGGGGAGCTTGTAGAGGGTGTAACCGGCACCGATGATGCCGATTAGGGTGAGGAGGAGAAACAGCCCGTGGCCGCCGATCCCGCCGATGGCGAAGAGGATGGTGAGGCCGAGAAAGGCGAGCATAATGGTATTTTGTACCCAGTTGCTGCCGGCGAGGATGGTGCCGAGACGCTCTCGGCGGGCGTGAAACTGGATCAGGGCGTTGAGTGGGACGATAAAGAGGCCGCCAGCGGTACCCATGAGGAGAAAGGCAAAAATCTGTAGGGGGATGCTCTCCAGTTCGGGGATTAGCAGCAGGGCAAGGACAATCCCGAGCGCCCCGAGGGGGATGACACCGGTTTCGATGTGGTGGCGGGAGGCGCGTCCGGCGAGTAGGGAGCCGAAGGCGATGCCGATGCCGGAGCAGGCGAGAATGCCTTGAATGACGATGGTGTTGGTCTCGTTGAGCAGCTCCTTGGCGAGTGCCGGGAAGGTGGCGAGTACCACTTGGGCGATGCCCCAAAAGACCGCGAGGCCGATAATGGAGAGCCAGATCACCGGGTCGGAGCGGATCGCCTGCACGTTTTCGCGTAGATAACGCCCGCTGGTGTAGCTCTTGAACTCGAAGCGGCGGCTGCGGTCACCCGGGGTGCGTTGCACCAGCCAGAAGGTGAAGAGCAGCTCAACCACGGCGCAGCCGACCAGTACCCAGCCGATGGGGGCGATGAGTAGCAGTATCTCTTGTTCGTTGGTGTAGTGTTTTCCGCTAAGAAACATCTCAAATAAGATCGAAAAAAGAAAGATCCCGGCCAGAATTGCGATAATGGTGACCGCCTGTACCACCGCGTTGGCCTGCGCGAGGAGATCTTTGCCCACCAGCTCTTTGATATAGCCATACTTGGCGGGGGAGTAGATGGCGCTCTGCACCGCCAGCAGGAGGGTCATGGCAAAGGCTGCGTGGTACCAGCCCATGTAGTAGAAGAGGGTGATCAGCAGGGTTAGTGCGACCACTGCAAGCGCGGTGAAGCGCATCACCCGAGGCTTGGCGAAGCGGTCGGAGAGGAAGCCGGAGGGGGCGAAGAGGAGGATGAAGGGGAGTAGAATCAGACCGTTGACAATTGCGGTGAGAATAATCTGGGTCTGGCCATCGTGGATCTTGAAGATGGTGTTTTGAATGATGATCTTGTGGCCAAGATCAACAAAAGCGTTGAGAAAGAGAATGTAGAGAAAGGGGAGAAAACCGGTAATGCGCAGCAGTGTTGACATGGTAGAGACCCGATTGGAGTTGAATTACCGGAAAGCGTAACGCGATTGGGGGGGGAATACAAGATTCGAGGTGCGAGGTTCGAGATGCGAGGTGCGAGATTCGAGGTGCGAGGTGCGAGATTCGAGGTTCGAGGTTCGAGGTTCGAGGTGCGAGGTGCGAGGCCCTCGAACCTCGTACCTAGAACCTAGAATCTTCTTTCTCCCGAATCTGCTCTTCGAGCAAGGTAAGGGTCTCTGCCGCTTCGTGGAAGCGGTAGTGGGTTAGGTGGTCGCAGAGGGTTTCGGTGGCGGGATAGTGGTGATACTGTTTTTGTAGTTGTGAAATCATGTCGATGGCATGGTAGCTATGGCCATCAATTTCTCGTGCCAGTTGTTGGAGTTGCTGCGGCTGGCGCAGGTCGGTGTTGCGCTGGGAGGAGCTAAAGAGTTGATCGAGGCCGCTGAGTACCTGATGCAGGGCATCGCGAAAGTCGCCGAAGTCTTGGGGTTCGCTTACGTCGCTGCTGCGGAGGGAGCGCTCTAGCGTCTCGGCGCTGGCTTGCAGGGTCGGCATACTGAGATTAGCGGCGACTCCTTTGATGCCGTGCAGGGTGTGCCATGCCGCTTCGCGGTCGCCGCTGTTGAGCTGCTGCTCAATGTGCAGGTCAATGTCACGGTAGCGGTCGTGGAAACGCTGGAGCAGGCGCAGGTAGAAGCTGTGGTCGTGGAGCAGGCGGCGCAGTCCATCCTCGATCTTGATTCCGGGCAGGTTGCTAGGGAGGGTGGTAACCGGGTGGTGTGTGGTGGGCTGGGAGGGGGTGCTGTGGAGGATGGCGAGGAGGCGGGTGGTGGCTGCGGGTGGGGTGATCGCTTGTAGCGAAAGTTCGACGAGGTGCAGTTGCTGGTTGGCGGTCAGCAGTTGGCTCTCTAGCAGCAGGTGGCGTTCCGGGGCGGTGGTGGCTAACTGAATCACCTGCTCGTCATACTCTGGAAAAAGATGGTGAATCAATAGCTTACGCAGCGTGTTACGATCATATCCGGCAAGCTCGCTGAAACTTTTATTGGCATATAAAATATAATGACTAGTAGGGTCAAACAGGAGGATTCCATCGGCGGCGAGGTCGAAGGTCTCGTGCAGCAGCAGAAGCTGTTGCTGACGGGTCTGGCAGTGGGCTAGATCCTCTTCGAGTGAGTGGTTGATGGCGGCGAGATCCTGGGTGTGGGCGGCGATCTCTTCCTGAAGTTGGTGGGTGTGCTGCTGCAACTGCTGCTCTTGTTGCTCTACGGTGGTAAGCAGTTGGTCGCAGAGCGATTCCAGTTGTGGCACGGGGTCTTCTCCCGCTTCGGGGTGGCGGCTGTGGAGGGCTTGGGCGAGGCGCTCGCCGAGCCGCTGTAGTGGGGTGTTATTGCGCTGTTCGACCCGCCGCCAGAACTGGGTGAGGAGCAGCGTGGCGAGGCTGGCGGAGAGCAGCAGCAGCAGTGCTAGCCGCTGCTGGCGGCGGCTGGACGGGTTTGCTGCGCTCTCTAGGGTGAGGAGTGCGATAGGCTCCTCATTGAGCAAGATCCGCCGGGTGATGAGAAGTTGGCCGTTGTGGTAGTGGTGGCTGTCGCGCAGTAGAATCGGGCCGGAGAGAGCGGGCTGCTGGGGGGGTTGGTAGTGGGTGAAGAGGGAGCCGTCGGGGCGGTGGAGGGTGAGCTGTTGCAACTGCTGGCTGTGGGCGGTAAAGGTGAGCAGGGTATGGGCAAAGTCGCGGTCATTGGCGAGGATGGCGGGGCGCAGTTGGTCGGCGAGGAGCTGGCTGAGGGCGTGCTGCTGGTTGCGGTGGGTGGCGCGGTCGAAGTGGTATTCGAGGAGGAGCAGCAGGCCGCTGGTGAGCAGCAGCAGGAGCAGGATGAGGGCTGCTCGCGGTGGGTAAGCGGGTTTTTTTTGGCGGGGAGGGGGAGAGCGGCTGTCCATGGCGAAATCCTAGCGGGTAAAGTGCCAGCGCAGCCGCGCCCAGATCTCGCGGCGGCTCTGTTCGGTGTTGTGCATCCAACCGAAGTCGGCGGCGGGGTCGTAGATGCGCTGGTCGAAGAGGTTGTCAATGCCGAGCTGATAGTCAAGGTGCGGCATCGGGGTGCCGCTGACGTGGAGGTTAATCCGCAGGGCAGCGCGTGGGTTGTCGTGGGGAAAGCGGTTGCTGTCTTGCCGTTGGTCGATGTAGTGGAGGCTGGCACCGAGTTGGTGGTTCGGGTGGTAGCGGTAGTGGAGGGCGCTGTGCAGGGTGTAGCGGCTTAGGTAGGGGGGGCGACCGGGGAGATCCCACTGGGGGTCGAGGTAGGAGGCTCCGAGCCGTAGGTGGAGTGCCTCGTTGAGCTGCTGTTCGAGGAGCAGTTCAAGCCCCTGCATCTGCCAGTCGTGGTGGCTGTTGGCAAAGTATTGGTCATCGCCGCCGGGGACGGGAACTTCACGAATATAGCGTTGCAGGGTGTTGTGAAATAGGGTGATTCCCAGGGCAGTGTCTTCGCGCTGGTAGTGGTAGGCGAGTTCGGCGGTGGCGATCCGTTCGGGGTGGAGGGGAGGCGGTTGAAACTCTTTGTCGTCTAAAATTTTCATTGATTCGCGGTAGCTGGGGGTGCGAATGGCGGTGCCGTAGAGCAGGTTCCAGGTGTGTTGCGGGGTGGATGTGTAGCTCAGGGCGGTGCGGTAGTTGAGGTGTTCGCCAAACCGGTTGTAGCGGTCGTAGCGCCCTCCTAGGGTGAGGGTGAGGTCATCATCGAGTCGCCAGACCTCTTGCAGCAGGAGGGCGAGGTTGTCCTCGCGAAAGTTTGGATTGTTGGTCAGGTAGCCTTGGTGCGGCGGGTCGAGAAAGCCGTCGCGAAAGTGAAAGTGGCGGGTTAGGGCGAGATCCTTGGCCCGCTCTTGCCGCCACTCTCCGGCCAGGAGCAGGGTGTGGTCGGGGTGGAGCTGGCGGGTGTAGCGCAGGTCGGCTCCGAAGAGGTCGGCGTGCTGCCGTTCGTGATAGCCGAGCTGCTGGCTCAGGGCTTCCGCTTCGCGCTCTTCGCTGTGGTCGCGCAGGTAGAAGAGCTGGCCGTTCCACTGTCCCTGTTGCGGCTCGCCGTGGTGGTAGTGGAGTGCGGCGCTGAGCGCCTGCTCTTCGACCCAGGCATCTTGGGTGGGGGGGATGAAGAGAAAGGGGGTTTCGTTGTGGCGCAGTTCTAGGGAGAGGGCGAGTTGCGGGTTGAGGCGGTGGTGGAGGTGGAGGGTGGAGAAGGTTTCGCCCAGTGGTTGCCGGGTCGGGTCGCCGGTGAAGGCGCGGCGGTCGGCGGAGAAGGGGGCTTGCTGGGTGAGGTGGGAGGCGAAGAGGCGGGTTGCTGGGGTGGTGAGTAAAACTTCTGTCTGATAGTGCTGGTTATCGGCTAGTTCCAGGGTTAGTGCGTGAGGTTTTTGCGGGTCGTGGGGGCGGGTGGTGATGGAGATTACGCCGCCGAGGGCGTTGGCTCCGTAGAGGCTGGAGGCGGGGCCGAGAATGACTTCGACTCGTTCGATGAGTTCGAGGGGGAGGGCGTTGCCGAGGCTGAAGTGGCCGTAGTAGATCTGTTTGCGCGGGATACCGTCGATGAGTAGAACCATTTTGTTATTGTGACGGGCGACCAGTCCGCGTGCCCAGAGGGTGGTGTGGCGTTTGCGGTACTGGTTGAGCTGAAAGCCGGGGATGAAGGTGAAGAGCTGTTCGACGCGGCGGATGCCGAGGCGGCTGAAGTCCTCTCGGTCGAAGGTGTAGACGGTGGCGGGGGCCTGTTGCCGTCGGGTCGGCAGGTGGGAGGCGGAGGTGGTGATTTCGACGCGCATCAGCTCTTCGATAGATAGCTCCAGGAGTTGATCTAGGGATTGAGCTAGGGTGCTGGCTGGGGGGATAAGCAGCAGGAGTGCGAGGAGGAGTAGCCAAGTGTGGAGGCGAGAGGGCACAGGGTTGGGTCTCACATGGATGATGATAGAAAAAATGAAAAGTGCCGGGCGGCATCACGGGCGGGGGCAGTGCGACCTGCCCCACGCCTCTTTACAGACCCGATGGTAGCATAGCAGGGCCTTTTCGCTCGGTTGCTCGCAAGTCGATTATAGAGAGCTTACCGAGCAGAAGAAACAATGTTTTATTTGTTTTTTCCAACCCCCAGCGCAACGGCAACCTCCTCCAGGTCATAAAGTGCGGCGCTACAGTGGCTGCCGTGGCAGAGGTAGTAGCTTTCTCTCCCGCTGGGAACCTTGCTGGCGAGGGCGGGAGGGAGGTTTTGCGCTTCGTTGGCAATGGCGAAGATTGCGGCGTGGTCGCCGAGGCGCTGCAGCAGGGCTTGGTGGGCGGTGTGAAGTTGTGCGGCGGGGCTGCGCAGGATGATTTGCGGCG
>SLIM01000060.1 GCA_007135625.1 Gammaproteobacteria bacterium | reverse complement strand
TTGGCGGTTAGCTCTTCGATATTGACCGGGATGCTCTCTTCGCCAGCGGCGACAAACTCAAACAGCAGTTCGAGAATCTCACCAACTTCAACCAGAAGGGTGGCCAGCTCGGGGGGTGGGGCCTCGCTGCCCAGCCCCTCTAGCGCCTCCTCTAGGGGATAGGTGAGTGCATAGATGGCGGTGAGTCCAACAAAGCTGCATGAGCCTTTGATGGTGTGGGCGATGCGCTGCGCCTCCAGGATCTCGTCACCGTGCAGCCGCTCCTCGCCTGCGCTGCGCAACAGCGGGACCAGTTGGGCGACGAGGTCGGGGGTTTCGAGGAAGAAGGCCTCAAGCAGGCGCGAGTCGGTCTCCTCGGCAAAGCGCAGGTCGGTCTGTTCCGGGGTTCTGTCTGCTCCCGCGTCGGGGTTGAGAATGCTCTCGGCCTGCTCCAGGGGCTGTTCAATCTCTGCGGGTGCGCTGCCAACCAGTTGATCCTTCTGCACGATCATCTGATCGAGGGCCAGCATCTCGCTCTCGATCTCCTCATCGCAGGGACGAAAAGTTTTGTGGCCGCCAGTGAGCTGCTGCTGAAGCTGGGGCGAGAGGAATTGCGAGTGGGAGCCGTCCCACTCTTCTTCCGACGCAGATTCCGATTCCGATTCAGGCCCAGATGCAGACGCAGATTCAGACCAAGAGTCAGCTTCAGGCCCAGACCCAGATTCATGCCCAGCTTTAGATTCAGACGGAATCTCTCCCGACTCCTCCGCATCCTCCTCATCTGCCCCGCCATGGCCCGGCTGCGCATTCTCGACGCTGTCGCCCAAGGTAGCCAGCAGGGTAGCAAGCTCTCCTTTGGGGATCGGTTGTGGCCATTCGCGGCGCTCCAGCGAGGCGACGAAGCTCTCACGCAGGAGTTGACTGGAGGGGCTGCCGCAGAGACCGATGAGCGCCGATAACCAGCCACTGAGCAGTTCGCTAAGGAGGGTCGCCTTAATCCGGTGTTCGCGGTTGGCTGCGGCCCGCTCAATGTTTTCGCTAACCCAGCCAAACAGCGGGTCGAAGGTGGCGATACCAAGGGCTTCGGCGCTCTGTTGCAGGCCATCCAGCAGCTCTTGCAGCGGTACGCTGTCGCCCTCTTGCAGGAGGAGCGCTAGCACTTGGGGTAGCTCCCCTTTGGTAAACTCCGCCTCTTCGGCGAAGAGTTCCAGCGCTTCGTGATCCAGCGGCAACCGGTCGCCAACCGCAGCGGCGGGTGTCGAGTCTGGCACCACGTTCTGCAGATCCTCGGGAGGGGTCATGCACCCGTGCGGGGTGCCGCTAGACTCGCGTGGCACAGTCGCGCTCCCCTACTCCGGCAGCTTGAAAACAGAGACCGAGTCCACCAGCCGACGCGAGTAGCTGACTAGATCGCTGGTCTGCTGTAACTGGCTGTTGAGCCGGGTGGCAGTTTTCTGGGTCTGTTCGCGAATTTGGTTGGCACGCTCCCGCAGGTTAACGGCAATTGATGCCTGGGCCTCGGTTCCGGCGGCGATCTGCTCAACCGACTCGACTAAAAAGTTGGTCGCCTTAAGGGTCTTGGCCATCTGTTGGGCGGCGAGGTCGGCCTGGCGCGAGCCGTCTACTACGTTACCAATGGCACGATCCATTACCGCCATGGTGTCGTTGGTCTCGGCGACGATGTTTTTGACTAGGGTGGCGATCTGGTCGGTTGCTTTGCGCGAGCTTTCGGCGAGTCGCTGCACCTCATCGGCAACCACCGCAAAGCCGCGTCCGGCCTCACCGGCGGAGGCGGCCTGCATACTCGCATTGAGTGCCAGTACCGTGGTGCGTTCGGCGATGCTGTTAATCACATCGACAATGCCGCTGATTTCCTGGGTACGCTCGCCGAGGCGTTTGATCCGTTTGCCGGTCTCCTGAATGGTTTCGCGAATTCGCTCCATCCCCTGCTTGCTGTTGACCACGGTGGTCGCCGCTGATTTGGTGGTGCGAATGGTGACATCGGCGATTTTATTGGCACGGCGTGCCGTTTCGGTAATTGCCATCAGCTTTTTGGAGGCATCGGCTAATTCGCTGGCGGTGCGCTCAATCTCGACCTGCTGTTTGCGCCCGACCTCGTTGACTTCGGTGGCCTGGTCATTGACCTGGTCGGAGGACTGTTCGACCTGCACCGCGATCTGGCGTACTTGGTGGAGGACTTTGGCGGTCTCGCCAGCGAGCTGGTTGATGGCATCGGCAACCGGGCCGGTGGCATCTTCGGTGACCGGCACCTCAACGGTGAGGTCGCGATCACTGAGTGCCGAGACCGCCCGCAGTAACGAAATCACTGAGTCGTTGAGCTGTTCGGCCTCGCGTTCGGTTTCGGCGAGGTGGGCGACGCGCTCATCCAGCAGGTTGTCAAAGGCGCGGCCAAGCTGGCCAATTTCATCGGGATCGGCGAGATGGGTGCGTGCCTCGTGGTCGCCGGTGGCGACGGAGGTGACGACTCGGTGGATGTCGCGCACCGGGCGGACCAGCGAGCGGGTGAGCAGGAAGCCGAAGATAATGGAGAAGAGCAGGCCGAAGAGCAGGGCTGCGGCGGTCGCCCGCAGGGAGCCTGCGGCATCGCGCCGCGACTCTTGCAGTGCCGCTTGGGACTCCTCTTGCGCAATGCCGATTTCGCGGGCCAGAAGTCGGGTCATCGGCTCGATCAGGTCATCGGCATCGTTTAGCAGAAACTCTTCGAGAAAGCCCCGGTTCTGATTCTCGAACAGTAGTTGAATCTCTAGCAGGGCATCCCCGAACAGGGAGCGAACCCGCTCCGCTTCGCGCAGCTCCTGCTCTTTGCCGCGTACTTGCAGCTCATGCAGCCAACTGCGGTATCCGGCATCAAACTTTGGTTCAAAGGCGGTGATAATCTCGCGCCCCTCCAACCAGGTCATCGCCCCCATATTAACTTTCGTTACCGGGTTTTGAAACTCTTCGCGAATGAGCGTGGTCATCTCCACCGTATCGACCACCTTATTGATTCGCACCGCTAGTCGGTCGATCACCCCCGAAGCGTTGTTGAGTGCCGCCAGTCCGACCGCGCCCACCACGGAGAGCAGCACCACCTGCGCGGTTAGCAGCAGCCCGAGCCGGGGGCCGATGTTGAGTCGATTCAAGCCGATCATATCCCTCTCTCCATTTTCTTTTGTGGGCGCACACCGGGGATACCCCGGCAAGGGTCTCCATACCAGACCCCGCTGGCTATCTTGTCCATTCTGCCCATTGTGCCACTCTCATTGGTCGCCATCCATCCGCCGTCAGGGTCACTAACGAAACGTAGTTTGAACCCTGGTTGCCTGCCGAAAAATCCACAACAAACCCCCCTAAGTCAAAGCGTTGGCCTTGCGCCGTCGCCAGCAGTCCGGCGGGGGTTAGCCGCTCCTGCTCCGCTGCCGCCTCCACCAGAGCCACCAGGAACCTGCCGATCAGGTACCCCTCCAGCGGGTAGCTCCCGTAGTCATCGCCAAGTATCCGCATCGCATCCCGCACCACCGGGCGAAAGGTCTCCAGCACCGGCACACTCTGCGCCATCACCACTCGCCAGGCGATCAGGTCATCCATCTCGAACAGTTGGTAGGCCTCGGCAAAACTCTCCATTCCTGCGGTGGAGAGGGTAGCAACCACCCAATCCTCTCCACGATAGCGGGAGTAACCGATAAACTTGGTGAGTGAGGAGTAGACCCCGACCGTTAGCACCAATCGGCACTGGCTCCCTTGGGTCGCCTCCCACCCCTTCAGCGAGTCGTAGCCGGGACGGGAAACCAGCGTGGTGCGGGTGTAAGTGCCTACAGGGCCGAGGTTATTGCGCTCCCCCTCGGGAGCGGCGAGAACCGCATCCAACCCCTCCGTGAGCGCTTCGCTACCCGGCTGCTCGGCGATTACTGCGCGAATCGCCCGCAGTCCCGACATGCCATAAGCATCATCCTGAATATAGGCGCAGAACTCTTCAATCGCAAAGCCATGGGTTAGCGCGGCATTGACAATCGCCTCGACCTCTTGGCGAAAAGAGGCCCGCAGGTTGAGGGAAGTCACCGCGGTTGCTCGGCGCAGGTGGTCGCTGCCGCTGACGAAGCCGATCATCGGGATGCCCTGATCGACGATCTGCAGCAGGTTCGCCTCAATAGCTGCGGTATCGGTGTTGGCCACCATCCCCAGCAGTCGTGAGTCAGAGAGCAGCTTATTGACGGCGATTGCGGCCCGGTCGAGGCGGTAGGTGTGGTCTTCGACCTGGAGCTGAATCTGCGGATGGTCGGCAAGAGCCGCTTGCAGCCCCAGTAACAGCGCATCATTCGAGGATTTAGTCTCGCCGGTAAAGTCCCCGACCATGGCAAAGAGCAGGGGCTGCTGCTCTTCAACCACTCCCAGCGGTGGCCATAGCAGAAGGAGTAACAGCAGGGAGAAGGGCCAGCCGCCCCGTCGCACCCCCCTCAAAATCCGCTTTTTTATCATAACTTTCTCCCGCCTCCTTGAGTGACTCGCTAATGACCCTTGAGGAGGTATAGTAACTGCTGCTGGTCGAGTGCGTGCATAATTCTCTCCTGCCTCCTGAGTGGCTCGCTAATGGCCCTTGAGAAGGTATAGCAACTGCTGGTGGTCAAGTGCATGAAAGATGTTGCCCTCCACTTCGTAGCTACTTACCACCGCCTCACGAATCGCCGCCACCATTTCATCACTAATCGCGCAGCGATTACTCTCGGAGAGCTTGAGCTGAAGCGGCAGACTGTCGATCACCACTCCTGCCGCCCGCTCGCCGCGCTCAATGACCAGCACCCAGCGAAAAGCGCCGCCCTCACCACCGATCCGCTTGCGGATATCAAACACCGGTATCAGTCCGCCACGCAGGTTGACAATACCACGGCAAGTTAGTGGAGTGTTGGGGATGGCAAAGATCTTGGGGCTATCCAGCACTTCCATCATCGGATTGCCCTCAAGGACAAATCCCATCCCACCAATAGTTATGCCTCGGCGCAGTTGCACCTCTTCGCTCTCCACCGGTACGATCCGTCGCCCCACCACCTGGGTGCGGCGCAGTCCCCGGGAGAGGGCGGCGACCGGTCGCATCAGCAGCACTTCAGCCATAGCGGATCACTGCTCGCGCTATTTTGCCACACGACGGCCACTGCGAGGTAGCTTGCCGGAAGGGGTTGGTTCGGGAGGCTCTACTCATTTGGTAAAACGACTGATCGTTTCCAAGATTTCTTGCTCACTATAAGGCTTGACGATATAGCCCACCGCCCCCTGCTCTGCGGCCCAGACCTTATCTGCCTTATTCTTTTTGGAGCTAACCATAATCACCGGGATGCCGCTGGTGGCGGCATCTGCATGCAGTGTTCGGCAGGTCTTAAAGCCATCCATCCCGCCGCTCATCATGATGTCCAGGAAGATGACCTTGGGCTTTTCCGACTTCGCGAGGTTTACTGCGTCTTGTCCCGTGTTGGCGGTGATCACCTTATGGCCTGCATGCTCAATAATCTGCGTCAGGTTGGTTCTCTCCAGCTCGGAGTCATCAACAATCATCACCTTCATTTCATCAGAATACAGGCCCATCTACTCTATCTCCTCCGCGTGTAATGATCAGGTTGGGGGCTTTGCACAACAGACCCCGCTACCCACTTTAACGATCCCACTCAAAACCAGATCGGGACATAGTTTAGCCAACTCGCAAGAAAATTACTATGGGGATCAACGCAACTCTGCGAATTGCCCTGCAACCGATTGAAACATAAAGAGCGATTGGCCGCTTCAGGGGCTGCCCGAGAGGCCGGCAGGGGGGGGGATGCCCGCTACCCGCTCTCCTCGGCACTAGCAAACCCCTGTTCACTCTTCAGCAACCGCTGATACTCCGCCCGTGGCAGCTCCACCTCCAGCGACCACCCCCCCTGCTCCTGCTGCGCCTCGCTGCGCACCCAGCCGCCAGCAAACAGCAGCGCCCGTAGCCGCCCCTCCCCCGGCCCCAGGAGGAGGTGCTTCTGCACGACCTCGCCACGGGTATAGTCGGCAATCGCCGCGAGCAGCTCCGCCACCCCCTCTCCACTGTAGGCCGAGAGCCGCACCCGGCAGGGCTGCCCCTGCGCATCGCACTCTACCCCGGGCCGCTCTTCGGTGAGTAGGTCGATTTTATTATACACCTCAATGCGAGGAATCTCCGCCGCACCAATTCGCTGCAAAACCTCCTCAACATGGAAAATATTTTCCAGGCGTCGCGGGGAGGCGGCATCAATCACATGGAGGAGCAGATCGGCGGAAACGGTCTCTTGCAAGGTGGCGCGAAAGGCGGCCACTAGCTCGTGAGGAAGGCGGGAGACGAAGCCGACGGTATCGGCTAGGATTGCCGGGGGGGAGTCCGGCAGTTCGATCCGGCGCAGGGTCGGATCGAGGGTCGCGAAGAGTTGATCTTCGGCAAATACACCGGCATGGGTCAAAACATTAAATATGGTGGATTTTCCGGCGTTGGTGTAGCCCACCAGGGAGACCGTCATAATCTCGGCGCGGCGGCGCGCCCGTCGCCCCTGGTCGCGCTGTTGATCGACCCGCTCCAGCCGCTTGCGAATCGTCGCAATCCGCTCTTGCAACAGCCGCCGGTCGCTCTCCAACTGGGTTTCGCCCGGGCCTCGCAGACCGATGCCCCCCTTCTGCCGTTCCAGATGAGTCCACCCTCGCACCAGTCGGGTCGAGAGGTGGCGCAACTGGGCCAGCTCCACCTGGAGCTTGCCCTCGAAAGAGTGGGCGCGTTGGGCGAAGATGTCGAGAATCAGGCCGGTGCGATCGACCACCCGACACTGAAACTCGCGCTCCAGATTGCGCTCCTGACTAGGGCTGAGTTCATGGTTAAAGATCACCAGATCAATCGCCAACTCCGCCACCAGCGCCTTCACCTCTTCGCCCTTGCCCCGTCCAATGAAGAGGCGCGGATCGGGTCGCGCACGCGAGGCGCGTACCAAATCAACCACCACCCCACCGGATGCGCGAACCAGTTCGCGAAACTCCTGCAGCTCCTCTTCGTCGACCGGCCCGCCCGAGGATTGATGGAGCAGCAGGACTCGCTCACCGCTGTCGGGACGCTCAAACATCGGCACATCCTCCGGTTAACGACAGCGGTTTTTTGGTCATTAGTAGTTGCCTGGCTCCAGGGGACTTTCCGGCCCCGGCTGCAAGCGGACATTGCGTGACGGAACAACTGTGGAGATTGCGTGTTTATAGACCATCTGACTGACGCTATTCTTGAGCAATACCACAAATTGATCGAAAGATTCGATCTGCCCCTGAAGCTTGATACCATTCACCAAAAAGATGGATACCGGAATCCTCTCTTTACGCAGTGCATTAAGAAAGGGATCCTGTAGGCTCTGGCCTTTAGACATTGTTATCTCCTAGTTCTACTTTCATCATTGTTCTACTCAAGGAACCCGCCGGTTGCCTCCGCTGCCGATCACGCAGGATACCATATTCTGGTTCCACTACAAGCCAGTTCAGGTAGGGGCGCTGCTTAGGATTTTCAAGGCTTGGACCAAAAGATCACCTTCTACCTCATCCAGGATATGCAAATCGCTCTCGGAGCGCAACCAGGTCAACTGCCGTTTTGCCAGTTGACGGGTTGCCACCACCCCCCGCTCCACCATCTGGTCATAACCATATTCACCACCAAGATAAGCGGCCATTTGGCGATAACCAACACAGCGTAGCGAAGGCATCGCGGGTGAGAGGTCGCCACGTGCCAGCAAGTTCCGTACTTCCCCCGCAAAATCGAGTTCCAGCATGCGTGCAAAGCGCTGGGCGATGCGCTGATGCAGCACTTGGCGCTGGCGTGGCAGCAGCGCCAGCTTCACCACTGGCCAGCGTAACGGAGGTGGTCGTGGGTCGGCAAACTGGCTCGACAGCGTCCGTCCGGTCAATAGAAAGACCTCCAGCGCCCGCCCGATCCGCTGCGGATCGTGCGGGTGGATGCGGGCGGCACTCACCGGATCGACCTCCGCGAGTCGCCGATGCAGCGCCTGCCACCCCAACTGCGCCGCCTCCTCTTCCAGTTGG
>SLIM01000334.1 GCA_007135625.1 Gammaproteobacteria bacterium | reverse complement strand
TATTTTGCAGCAGGGTCTCCGCCGCTTCGCCACGCTCGGCACCGAAGCTGGCGAGTTGATGCTCTTCAGCAAAAACATTGGCGTAGAGTCCGGCGAGCCAGTGCTGCCCCTCTTGGGTTTCGCGCAAAAAGCCGAGGGCATCCTGAATCAGTGGGCTGACCACGCCCCAAAAAAACTTGGGATATTGAGTGCGCAGATCGGCGGCCGATTCATAGCCGAACTTGGCGGCGATGCCGGTCTCCTGAAACTCGGCAAACAGGGAGGCGTGTTTGCGTGGGTAGTTGATGTCGGCCATCTGGCCGATCAGGTCGGCGGCACGCAGCAGGCCGGGGAAGGAGAGGGTATCTTGGTAATCTTCGCACTCGGGAACCGGAAAGCGGGTCTGTTCGATGTTGCGCAGGATGATCTCGGTATCGATGGTGTCTACGTTGCCGAAGCGTTGCAGGACAAAGAGTTGGGAGCGGTCAACATGGTAGGGGGTGAGGGCGGCATCGGTCGCTCCCCGTTTTAGGGAGACGCTGTCGCCGTTGCGGTTGATGACGTAGCGGCCATTGCCATCGCCTCGGCAGATGCCGCGCACGTAGCCGATGTCGTGGCACAGTAGCGAGATGATAAAGTGCAGCCAATCTTTGGGGGTAACGCCGCCTTGTGAGAGGTGCTTGCCGCGTAAGATCTCCTGCCCGACTTCCGTAACCATGATGGTGTGGTTGAGGTCGTGGTAGGGGGCATCGCTGTTGGCGATCTTCTCCAGGGCCATGCGTCCGATGTAGCTGATCATGCTGGGGTAGTCGGGCTTGAGCGAGCCGTAGGTACGGTGGTAGCCATCTTGCAGCTTCTCGACAAAGGCATCAATGACGATAGTTGTTGCATTGAACATTAGGGGTACTCCGTCGGTGGTGCGGCATGATCCGCCGCATATTTTATGGGTACGACGCAAACCGGTACGCTCACCGCGCAGGAGAGCCCTTCAGGCTGCCGCTGGTTGCCCGCAAGGGCGACCGACGCACTACCCGCGCCCGGTTGCCTTCTTGATCAGGTTGATGGTATCACCCCGCTGCTTGGCGAGTAGCGCCTTGATATTCTCAATCAGCTTGCTCTGCTGGGTCTGCATCCGTTTTACCAGGGCATCAAAAACCGCCTTTTTGGCGTTTTCAATCTCCTGATGGGTCGCCTTGAAGCGGGCCTCCAGGTCGGCGGGTGCGCCACCACCACCGGCGGCCATCTCCTTGCGCAGTGCTGCCAGCTTCTGCTCGAACTCGGCGCGCAAGGCATCCATCGCCTGCTGCACCGCCGGATCGAGTCCCGCTACCGCCGCACTCTTTGCCTTTGCCGCCGGCTTGGCCGGGGCGCTGCCGCGCTGCTTGAGGACGTGGGTGATCTCATTCAGTGCCTTTTGGATCCCCTCTGGAGAGGGCGGCTTAGACAGTAGTGAGGAGGCTCCATGGGAGACGGCCTCTTCAAAGTAGCCCTCCCCCTCATTGCCGGTGCAGATGACGACGGGTACCCCTGCGGTCTTGGGTTGCGCGTGGATCTTGAGCATCGTCTCAATGCCATTCATCCCCGGCATCATGTAATCCATAAAGACAACATCAGGGGTGTTGGTCTCGATGATCTTCATCGCCTCCTCACCCGATTCGGCGGTAAGGACTTCGAGTCCATGCTTTTGGAGCAGCCGACTAATGATGATTCGTGCAGATTTTGAGTCATCTACGAGTAGGGCTTGTTTCATCAGTTACGCCTCACACTGCGTCGTAAAGTTGGGCGATCCCTCGGCTTGATTGGGTAGGATATCGCACCGCAGTGCGGGGTGTGAACCCGGTGGCAGCCAGTTGCTACTCCCCCATTTGGGCCGTGGGTGCGAAAGACTCTTCCTGAGCCTGCTCCATCGTACTAAGTTTTTACCAAAAGGTTAAACGATATTTTGTGTCAAAATATCCAAAATCCGTGCGACTATAGCGCAGAAGAGGGGGTAGCTTGCTCAAATCCATCATATTTCTTGCTAAAAAGCGGCAGCCCGCGAAGAGTTTTATAAAATTCTTATCTATTAAATTACTTTTTATTGGGTGCGATTGATATTAGTCAATGCACGCAGGCAAATTTTAGGTGATTGTGGTCGTTTGCGCCATTGACTTACCATGATCTATCCGCTCTGGAGGTGGGGCAGCATGTCACAATATGTCAACTATGCAGAGTTTATCAATCTGCTCAAAGGGTTAGTGAATAATCGCTCTTCCGCCAACATTATGATGGTTACCGATGATCACCACTCGTTACGTATTGCGGTGCGTAACGGAGCGATTGAGTCTCTGGCCATAGGGTTGCGTAAAGGGGCGGCGGCGATTCCGTTGCTGCGCACCATTCAGGGCGGTAGCTTGCGCATGAGTCACGACCGCGATCTCCTGCCCGCGACCCCCGATCTGCCCGATACCCACACGATTCTACATCTGCTGGAGCAGGAGGGCGGTGAGACCGCCACACCCTCGCCCCGCTCTACACCTAAGCCAAGAGGGCTTACTTCGATGCAGGTGGAGGCGTTCATTGCGGAGCTTCAACCCCTTATGCAGCGTTATCTCGGGCCGATTGCGGCACTGCTAATCTCCACTGCAACCGAGGATATTGGGGAGATTCAAACTATTGAGCAATTGGAGCAACTGTTGGTGACACTGGAGAGCGAGGTAGAGGGCATTGGGGATCATCGCGCCTTTTTGCAGGAGGCGCAGCGGTTGATGGAGCAGTTGTTATAAGGAATGCGTTAGAGCGGTTTTTTAGGGCAATAAATTGTCGCCCATGACTCTTGTCAAGTCCTTCACCAAGCGCTAGCGCTAGTATTGAGCTGTTGCTATTACATACCGCACCCCAGGAGGGTAAATGAAGAGGTTTTTGGTCGTAGTAGGGGGACTTCTCGCCTGTTGGGCGGTGGTCGCAGGAGTTGAGGAGCGGCTTGAGGCGCGGCAGTTGCTGGAGGCTTTCTTTACTGAGCAGGGCGGTTGGGAGCAGGCGATTGCTGCTTTGCCCTCCGATATCGAGGATCAAATGCGGATCTGTATTGCCTGTCATGGGGAGGGTGGAAATAGTCCAAATCGGGAGATCCCCTCACTGGCAGGGCAGAACCCTCCCTATTTTGTCGAGCAGATGCTGGTGTACCAGCGGGCGGCCCGCTATCCCGAGATGATGCACCTCCTCTCTGAGCAGATGGAGCGGGAGGGGATTCTCGCAGCGGCACTCTACTTCGCTATCCAACCCAGGCGAGTGATGGGAGAGGTAGATCATCAGAAGGGGCAGCAGGGGGCGGCACTCTACCGCGCCTACTGCATCCATTGTCATGGCGAGGATGGTAGCGGTGCCAATCCCGGCTACGCCAACTTACGCGGCCAGCGGGCCGACTATTTAAGCATCTCGATGCGGCGATTTCGTGATCGTAGCGAGCGGCGGGTCAGTCATGAGATGGCGGTGGCTACCTTGGGGTTGAGTGATCAGCAGATTGAGGAGTTGGCTCACTATTTAGCGGGGCAGTGAGCAGAGCAGTATCTGAAATATATAACGGGGGGAGAAATGTTTTCACGACTAAGTTTAAGCGTCAAATACTCAATAGTTTTTCTGATCACGGGCCTGCTGATTGCCGGGGCGATGCTGGTCAGTCTCTACTATTTCAAGCAGCAGGTGCTACGCAACGAGGCCCAGGCGGTCTCCAGTCAGGTGGTTTCGTTTCGCTCCTGGATCGCCAAGTCGGGGATGGTGTGGGTTGATAATCTCTCCAAAGATTTTCACGACTTCCTCGCTAAGCGCCCGGACGACAGTGGCAAGTTCTACTTTGGGAAAAACCCTGCGCTGGCCACTCGGGAACTCTCCTCGGTCGCTAACGAGCTGGCGCTACGCGCCACCTTTCGGGTCACCAGCGATGAGTACCGGCACCCTGCCAACGCTCCCGACTCCTTCGAGCAGGCTGCGATTGAGGCGCTCAAGGCAGATCTAAATCTTGCATTTGTCGAGGGCTTTGAGGAGGGAGTGTACCGCTATGTGCAACCGATCTATGTCGAGGAGTCGTGTTTGAAGTGTCACGGCAGCCCGACGGAGGCCCCGCCTGAGGTGCTGGAGCGCTATGGCGCGGAACGTGCGTTTGGCTATAAGGTGGGGGATGTGCGCGGGGTGATTAGCGTTAAGTTGCCCGATATTGCAATGAAGAATATCGCGCATACTCTGCTGAACCCGATTACCCTTACTTTAATTGCGCTAGCCTTTGCCGTGAACCTGCTGTTTACTCAATGGGGCCTGATTCGGCGACTGCGGCGACTGACCGAGGCTGCCGAGGCGATTTCGCAGGGAAATTTGGAGGCGGAGCTATCCTTTACCCCAGCAGACCGCTCTAAAGATGAGGTGGATCATGCCGCCAATGCGGTGAATCTGCTGCGCAATAGCCTACGGGTCGCGATGCGTCACATGAAGCGGCGCTAGTTTTCCGACTCCGGTTTCGTTCCCCCGCCCTCTCTCTCCCTCCTCGGCTCAGGGGAGTGGGGGAGATTCTATCACAAGGGGCGGGTTGCCCCGATGCTGGGAATGAAGAACAATATTCACCATGCGCACAGCGGCGTACATTGCGGCGAAGACTTGGTTGACGTGGATTCCGCGGGTTTTGTAGCGTCTCTCCTCCCCCTCCCAGGTGATGGCGCACTCGGTGAGGGCATCGCTGTGACCACCTCGCGGGATGCGCACCTCGTAGTCGGCGAGTTGCGGCAGAGTGATGCCGCGCCGCTTCATCAGGCGCTGCAGGCCGTTCATAAAGGCATCGAAGCCGCCGTTGCCCTCGCCGGTGACGAGCTGCTCCCGCCCCTCGACCAGCAGCAGGTAGCTGGCGGTGGAGATGAGCGGGATGCTGCTAGTGACGGTGCAGTCGAGCAGGCGCAGGTAGTCGTAGTCGTTGCTCTCTAGCACCTCGGCGATGAGGAAGGGGAGGTCTTCGGAGGTGATGCTCTTTTTGGAGTCGCCAAGCTCCACCACCCGCTGTAACACGCGCTGAAAGTTTTCGTCGTTCAGGCTGATGTCGAGCCGTTCCAGATTTTTTTGCAGCGAGGCCTTGCCGCTCATCTTGCCGAGTGCGTAGCTACGTTGCCGGGCGAAGCGTTCGGGGGTGAGGCGGGTTTGGTAGAGTCCCCCTTTGCGGTCGCCGTCGGCGTGAATGCCGCTGGTCTGGGTGAAGACATCTTCGCCAACGATGGGGGCGTTTTCGGCCAACCGTTTGCCGGCAAAGTTTTCAACCAGGCGACTAAGGGTGACGAGGTGGGCCTCGTCGATGCCGAGGGTGACATCGGTGCGGTCGCGCAGGTTGACCGCGACTTCGGCTAGTGAGGCGTTACCGGCCCGTTCGCCGAGGCAGTTGATGGTGCAGTGGATGGTGGAGGCCCCGGCCTTCACCGCCATGAGTGCGTTGGCGGTGGCGAGGCCGTAGTCGTTGTGCGGGTGAAAGTCGAAGCGGATGCCGGGGAACTGTTCGACCATATCAGCAACCGCATTGTAGACCTGGTCGGGGGTGAGGACTCCGAGGGTGTCGGGGAGCATAAAGTGTTCGATTCCGCACCCCTGCAACCCCTCCATGAGCGCGAAGAGGTAGTTGGGGCTATCTTGGTAGCCGTTAGACCAATCTTCTAGGTAGAGGTTGACCCGTAGCCCGGCGTGGTGGGCGTTGCTGATGGCGGCGCGGACATCGTCGAGGTGCTGCGCTAGGCTTTTGCCGAGTTGACCGGTGCAGTGTTTTTCGCTGCCTTTGCAAAGCAAGTTGATCACCTCGCCGCCGCAACTGCGAACCCACTCAACGCTGCGGTTGCCGTCGATAAATCCCAGCACTTCAACCCGTCCGGACAGCCCTTGCTGGGTGGCCCAGCGCATGATGGCGGTGACCGCCTCATGCTCGCCTTCGGAGACCCGTGCCGAGGCGACCTCAATGCGGTCAACGCGCAGTTGCCCGAGGAGTGCCTTGGCGATGTGGAGTTTCTCCGCCGGTGAGAAGGAGACTCCTTGGGTCTGCTCGCCATCACGCAGGGTGGTGTCGAGCAGTTGGACGGTGCGGGAGGGTCGGCTCATCGCTCCGCCAGGCGCTCTTCAATGAACGCTTTAATGACTCCGCTCTCTGCTGCGAGTAGGGCGCAGCGCTGCTCTCGCTCCAGCAGCCCTTGCAGGGCCGGAGGAACCGGCGGCGGGCTGCCGATGGCTGCCGCTACCGCTTCGGGAAACTTGGCGGGGTGGGCGGTGGCGAGGCAGATGGCCTCGGGGTGGGCGTGGGCGGCGGCGACACCGACGGCGGTGTGGGGGTCGAGGATGTAGCCGCTTTCGGAAAAGGTTTTTGCGATCTGCGCGGTGGTCTGCGCTTCGCTCACCGCTTCGGCGAGAAACAGCCGCTGCACTTCGGCGTGCTGCTGTGGGGTGATGGTGATCTCTCCGGCTACCGCGAGTTCGGCCATCTTTTCGCGTATCTGGATGGGATCTTCGCCCAGCAGGTAGTAGAGGTAGCGCTCAAAGTTGGAGGCGAGCTGAATATCCATGGATGGGGTGATGGTGGGGTAGACCGCGTCGGCGCGGTAGCTCCCGCTGTGAACAAAGCGGCTGAGGATGTCGTTGCGGTTGGTGGCGAGGATCAGGCGCTCAATCGGTAGTCCCATGCGCATGGCGATGTAGCCGGCGAAGATGTCGCCGAAGTTGCCGGTGGGTACCGAGAAGCTGACCCGCTGTTGGCTGTCGCCGCCGCTGACCTGTCCCCAGGCGTAGAAGTAGTAGACTACTTGCGCTAGAATACGCGCCCAGTTGATGGAGTTGACCGCGCCTAAGGCGTATTTTTGCTTAAAGGGGAGGTCGTTGAATAGCTCTTTTACGATCCGTTGGCCGTCGTCAAAGGTGCCTTGAATGGCGATGTTGTGGACGTTCTCATCGAGTACCGTGGTCATCTGCCGCTCTTGGATCGGCGATACCCGCTGGTGGGGGTGGAGGATGAAGATGTCGATGCGCGGTTGACCGCGTACCCCGTAGATCGCGGCGGAACCGGTGTCGCCGGAGGTTGCGCCGATGATGTTGAGCCGCTGATCGCGTCGCTCTAGCAGCAGTGCGAAGAGGTTGCCGAGAAATTGGAGCGCGACATCCTTAAAAGCCGCTGTTGGGCCGTGAAATAGCTCCAGGATGCGCTGCCCTCCCTTTAGCTCGATAAGCGGGGTGATCGCTGGGTCGCTGAAGTGGGCGTAGGAGCGTTTAATCAGATCGGTTAGCTCCTCCGGGGTTAGATCTTCCCCGATGTAGGGGGTGATTACCTCCTGCGCTAGCTCCTGAAAAGGTAACCCGGCCCAGCGTCGCAGCGTCGCCGCGCTAACCTGGGGGATCGATTCAGGCAGCAGCAGCCCGCCGTCAGTGGCTAATCCCATCATTACCGCATTGGCAAAACCTATCGGCTCCACACCACCGCGAGTACTTACGTAACGCATTCCTGATGCTCCTTGGTTAAATCAGCACCCCAGCGGGCGCTCGGATCGAAAGCTGGGGATAGTATACTAGGTTCGAGGTTCGAGGTTCTAGGTTCTAGGTTCGAGGTTCGAGGTTCTAGGTTCTAGGTTCGAGGTTCGAGGTTCGAAACCTCGCACCTCGCACCTCGCGTCTCGCACCTCGCGTCTCGCGTCTCGCGTCTCGAACCTCGCGTCTCGCACCTCGCGTCTCGCGTCTCGCGTCTCGAACCTCGCGTCTCGCACCTCGCGTCTCGAATCTCGAATCTCTATTGAATTTCGATCCGCTCGACTCCTGCGACTACCACCTCACGACCGGAGAGGGTGGTGAAGGTGCCGCTCTTGGAGTCCACATCCCCCTTGCGGGCATCGTAGCGGGTGATCTGGCCGGTATTGGAGTTAATCACCTGCACCTCGACGATGCGGCGGGCATCGAACCAGTGGTCGTAGAGGAGCCAACCGATCCCCAGCACACCGACCGCTAGGAGGGTGGCGGCCAAGCCTCTGATGAGGATCCCCTTGCCACCACGTAGCGGAGCCATGGGGGGCGGTGGGGGAGGGTT
>SLIM01000237.1 GCA_007135625.1 Gammaproteobacteria bacterium | reverse complement strand
CCTCAACACCGCCCGTATGGGCTATTTCTCCTCCGACCGCTCCGTGCAGGAGTATTGCCAGAAGATCTGGAAAGTCGGGCCGGTGGTGGTTTGAGGAGGTTCGAGGTTCGAGATTCGAGGTTCGAGGTTCGAGATTCGAGATTCGAGATTCGAGGTGCGAGATTCGAGGTTCGAGGTGCGAGGTTGACCTCTGCTTTTTGCCAAAGGAGACAAAATCATGTTTGGACTTTTCAGGCGCGAGCCGCTGTTTGATGAGGTGACTACCGAGTGGTTGCTGCACGTTTTTGCCTGGTCGCTGGAGCAGGTGGAGGATCACCTCTTTTTTAGCGAGACTCCGTTGGTGCTGCCGACGGAGGCCTTTTTCCCGGGCCGTGCCGATAGTGTGCAGGGGATGGCGGAGTTGATTTTTTCCCAAGTTAGCCGCTATGCCGGGATGGCGCACTGGCCTTGGGTGGTGGTGGATGGGGCGCAGCCGCTGCTCTTTTCCGGAGGGTTGTTGTCGGCGAAAATGGAGTTGCGGCGTGAGATGGGAGGGAGTGCGACGGCGGCGGCGGAGCGGCTGCCGGTTCCTTATGATCCGGCGCTGGTGCGGACACCGGAGGCGCTCATTGCGGGGTTTGCCCATACCTTGGCCCACTATCGGTTAGCACGGGTGGCTGCGCCGCTGCCGGGGGGCGAGGAGAACCGCCCGCATATCGAGGAGTTGGTGGGGGTCTTTTTCGGTTTTGGGGTGATGTTTGCCAATAGCGCCTACGTCGCCCCGGCCCGCTCCTGTGGCAGTTGCGCGGTGCCGCAACGTAGCGGCTATCTGTCGCAGCACCACCTCAGCTACGCCTTGGCGCTCTTTTGCCAGTTGAAGGAGATTCCGGTGCGGCAGGTGCTGCCCCATCTAAAACCTTCGCTGCGCGGCTACTTTAAGCGTGCGGTGCGGGAGGTGGCGGGGTATGCGCCGCGTCTGGCGCGGTCTGCTCCAAATCCTTCTGCAACTGCGCTGTCAGAGCGATAAAGTCGGCGACGCTAAGCTGTTCCGGGCGGAGCGTCGGGACGATGGCGACGGCCTGAAAGGTGCGCTCGTCGCAAATGCCCTTGAGGGCGTTGCGCAGGGTCTTGCGGCGCTGGGAGAAGGCGCTAGCGACCAGTTTGGCGAAGAGCGGGGTGGTGACCTGCGGCGGGCGGTGCGCTCGCGGGGTGAGACGGACAAAGGCGGAGTCTACTTTGGGGATCGGGTGAAAGGCGCTGGCGGCGATGGTGAAGAGCGGCTCAACCTGGCAGTGGGCCTGAATCATCACCGAGAGGCGGCCATACGTGCGGCTGCCGGAGGGGGCGGCCATCCGCTCGACCACCTCTTTTTGCAGCATCACATGCAGGTCGCGGATCTGGTCGAGGCTGCTGAGGAGGTGAAAGAGGAGCGGAGTGGAGATGTTGTAGGGGAGATTACCGATGATGCGCAGGGGACGCTCCGGGGTGGCGAGTTGGCCGAAGTCGAAGCGTAGGGCATCGGCATTGTGCAGGGTCAACTCGCCCTGTTCGCGGCTGCGCTGGCGTAGCGGCTCGATCAGGTCGCGATCCAGTTCGACGGCGGTGAGTGCGCCGCCCAGGCGTAAAAGATCAAGGGTAATGGCCCCCTGGCCGGGGCCGATTTCGACCAAATTGTCGCCGCGACGCGGGGCGACACTGCGCACAATACGGGCGATGGTTGCGGCATCGTGTAAAAAGTTCTGGCCGAAGCGTTTGCGGGCTTGATGGGTCATTAGAAGAAGGCAAACTCAAAACCGGTGACATGGGAACCAGGGTCGTGAATATCCAAGGTAATCGCCATCGTCTGTCCCGGCTGCATTAGGTCGCGAACGCGCAGTGGGTCGTCGCTGTACTCCTCGGGGGCGAAGCGACGTTGCGCTTGCAGCTCGCCATCCTGGGTGAAGAGGCTTACCTGAAGGGTGGGGAAGGGCTGGTGGAAGGGGGCCTGGTTCTCAAAGGTTAGCGCGATGCGCAGGATGTTGGGAATCTCGGGGTGGGAAGCAACCATGCGCTCAATGATTTTGAGCTGTTCGAGCGCTCGCCGTGGGGGCAGGGTGCAACCGGCATAGTGGCAGTAGTACTCCAGCAGGCCGCGCCCATGGTCATGCTCGATCAGGGTGTCGCGCTGAAACCAGGCGAGTTGCAGCAGGGCGAGGGCGCTGAGGATGAGCAGCGAAAGGCTCCACAGCAGGGTAGTGAGCAGGCGCTGGAAGGGGGAGCGGTGCGGCGGGAGTCCCTCGGTGGGGTGGCGTGCTAGCGGCGGCTCGACCGGGGTGAGCGCGGTGCTGCCGATAAGGGCGCTGGCGCTCGGGTGCTCCTCCCGCTCATGGAGGTGGTCGAGGGCATTAAAGACCTCATTGCAGTGGGTGCAGCGCACCAGACCATGGGCTGCTCGAAGCTGTTCCGGCTGAATGCGGAACAGGGTTTCGCAATGGACGCATTGGGTGTACACGTTATCAATCTGCAAGAGTATGGAGGTTAAGGGGCCGAGTCGGCACGATTGCGAGGCCATTGTAATTCATTTTGCGCCGCTCTGCCTCTATTCGCTGCACCTCGCTCATCGACGCACCCCAGTGAGTAGCACCCATCCCTCTTTAATGCGGGGCGGTTCGAGGGTGAAGTGGGGGCGATAGGCCGCCGCAACCGTCGGCCACTGCGCCTCCAGAATGCCGGAGAGCAGAATGCTGCCGCCGCTTGCGACCTGTGCGGTTAGCCGCTCGGCCCACTCAATCAGCACCTCGGAGAGGATGTTGGCAATCAGCAGCGCCACCGGCTCGACCGGGAGGCAGTCGCTGGTGGTGATCCAGAGCCGCTCGCTGACCCGATTGCGTGCGCCATTGTCGCGAGTCGCCGCCAGCGCTTGCGGGTCGTGGTCGATCGCGATCACCTGGCTCGCCCCCAGTTTGCAGGCGGCAATCGCCAAGATCCCGGAGCCGCAGCCGAAGTCGATCACCCGCTGCCCCTGCTGCGGGTGGTGATCGAGCCACTCCAAACAAAGCGCGGTAGTGGGGTGGGTGCCGGTGCCAAAAGCGAGGCCGGGGTCGAGATCGACCACCACCGCATCAGCGGCCTCAATGCGGCTGCCGCTGGGGCAGATCCAGAGCCGCTGCCCGAAGCGCATCGGGTGGAAATGGGCCAGCCAGACCCGCTCCCACTGCTGATCCTCCAGCCGCTCCAAGTGAACGCTGCTCACCACGCCAGCGAGGGCCTGGAGCGCCTGCTGCTGTAGCCGCTCAGGCGGGTGGTCATCGCTAAACAGTCCGCTCACCTGGGTGTGGGGCCACAGCCGCACCTCACCGGGATCTGGCTCAAACAGCGGGTGATCCTCGCCATCGCTCATCGTCACCGAACAGGCACCCAGCCCCTCCAGCAACTGCTCGGCGGCAGCGGCCTGCTCGCGCTCGACCGTAAGATGTAGTTGTAACCAGGGCATTAGAGACTCCATGACGATCTGTCGGGGTGGTTGGCAAGGGGGCGACTTCAGAGATGCAACTGCGCTTAACCGGCCACGCTGCCTCAGGGAGGCCTATTTTAGGCGAGTTCGCCCCAAACCTCTATAGGTGGGGTGCGACAAAAACCGATGGGCAGGCCTTGTAGGGCGGCGCTGCGTCGCTCCTCTGTTCCCGGCCTTCGCTTCTCTGGCTTTACGCATAGGAGCGTCCTTCAGACCCTCTGTCGCTGCTAACGGCTGATCCACAATGCTCTTTTGAAGGGAGTGGTTTAACAGCAAAGTGAATACTTCTCTACGAGAATCCCAATACGGGCATAGAATCTATGAGAGGTTTTGCCATGATGGTTGTCTTTGTTATTGATGGCCTTGATCGTCATTCCGGCCACATTGACCGCTCACAGCGAAAGTCCCTCCGTAAGTGGCTGAGTCCTTGGGGCGAAATACCCCGCTTGACGCTTTCCGATCAAGGTATTGACCGGAAGGATGGCCAAGGCCTTATTGATGAACCGCTCCAAACGACATCGCACCGCCTAAAGGCCATATTCCGCACCCCTCTGCAATAACATGATTCAAAATAGATATTTTCTTGCTGTATAACCATGTAAGATATAGTAATTGTCTAAGATCAGTCGGTTATGAGAGCAAGGTGCAGAATATCGGCTAAAGCATCACGTTGCGGCGTACTCGAAGAGCAACCGCACGCTATTGTAACGGGATAAACTCACCGCCAATTTGAGAAAAATCCCTCTTTAATCATAAATGATAGGCGCGAATTTCGATAAATTATTTGACGAGCGATTTACTTTGGTGAATAATTAACCTGTGCCAACCAAATAGGCAGCCAGCGGCGGCCTTGTGCCGCAGTAATAACGGCATGATAAAAATGGAGGGCGGCGTTGACGTGGGTCAAAGCCGCTCCTTGTTGCCCGACCTGCCTGTTTGGAAAAGGTTGTTTTCTGCTGCACCGCAAGGTGCCAAGCGGTGCCTTAGGTCACTATAAATATACAGTGAGCTGTCACAGCTTGCGCTATCGAAACCGTTCAGGAGCCAGAGAGATGAGTACGCAAAATATTGATCGTCAGATCGACCAGTTACGCGCCCAGATGGATGAGCTGGTAGCACGCCGGGAGCGTGAGCAGCGGGAGATCGAGGTGCATACCCGCGCCTACGAAAACCTCAAGAATACACTGCTTGAGTCTAATGTCTCCATCGACTCCTTTTTTCGTTTCGCCTACCGCGACATCAAGCGTGTGGTCGCCCGCATCGAACGTGAGCGGATGCAGGAGGATGAGGGAAGTGCAGCAACCCAGCCAGAGTCGGAGTCGGAGTCGGAGTCGAAATCGGAGTTGGAGTCGACACCCGCAGCGGTACCGGTACGCCGCGAGCGGCAGACCCGACGCAGCGAAAAGCGGCCAGGACGTCGCACCAAGGCCAGTCGCAAGAAGAAGCCGATCAAGATCCCAGGCGGGCGTTACACCAACATCCCACCTGATATGGAAGTTATCCATACCGTCAGGGATAAGGGGCCACGTCCCAAACTGATCAAAGCGTGGGCAGAGGAGATCGGCGAGGAGCGCTTTATGGAAGAGTGCCGGATCAACGAAGGTATCATCAATTCCGCTGCAGGGGGTTGAGTTGCTTCCAGGTTCGAGATTTCGAGGTTCTAGGCTCTAGGTTCTAGGTTCTAGGCTCTAGGCTCTAGGTTCTAGGCTCTAGGTTCTAGGCTCTAGGTTCGATCATCCCTGCCCTCTATCTATCTTTAGAATGTAGCCGGGGACGCTCTAGCGTCCCCGTTGCTTGAGTGCGATTTCACCGGACTGAATGAATTCATTCCTATAGGAGTGGCTATCTAGCGCACTGTACGCCCTATTTCTCGCACCCTCGCACCTCGAATCTCGCACCTCCCCTAGCACCTCGAACCTCGCACCTCGAACCTCCCCTAGCACCTCGAATCTCGCACCTCGAATCTCACCCTCCCCTAGCACCTAGAATCTCGAACCTCGAACCTCTCCTACTCTATATTGGCCAGATAGGCGGCGATGGCCTCCATCTGCTGATTACTCAGACCAACCGAGACACCGGTCATCCAAGGATTCGAGCGGCGTCCGCTCTGGCTCTTAAAGTCCTGAAGCATCTTCACCGTATAGTCGGGGCGCTGGCCCGCCAGCTTAGCGTACCCCTCGCTACTGCGTCCATCCTCACCGTGACAACTGGCGCAGCGCTCCAAAAACAGCCTTTTTCCCTCAGGAATGAGGTCGCTGCGTCCACCCCCGAAGGTCTGCTCGGGCAGGTCGGCGTAGTAGATCGAGATATTGATGATATCCTCCTGCTCCATGGTTTGGGCCAAGTTGGACATCAAAAAATCATTGCGCCGACCATCGGCGAAGCGCTGAAATTGGTCAACCATATAAGCGGCATTTTGTGCCGCGAGGTTGGGAGAGCCTTCGCGCACCGACTTTCCATCCTTACCATGGCAGGTGGCGCACAGTACGGTGCGGGCGCGTCCCTCCTCAATTGCCAAGAGACGGCTCCTCTCATCGGCATGGATTTTGGCAATACGGGCATCCAGTTCGGCGCGAATCTCCTGGCTGATCTTGATTGCCGAAGGGTCGGCATCCATGCTCTGGGCAACGCTGTTACCCACAATCAGGGGGGAGGTAACGAGTAAAATGCCGGCTACTAGATTGGTTTTGTTCATACTCATGGTGTGTTGCTGTTTCCTTGCAGTCAAGTTGTCGATCAACCGCTGGTTGCCCGAAAGCTCCATTCAGAGTAAGACCTCGCGCAAGATACACTCTGACAAATCCATAACGGTGGTCGCTGTGAAGCATCGTCTTCGCCGCCTATTATAGCCGAGGAGAGAGGAGAGAAGACAGCGGAGGAGAGAGGACAGGCGCGACGCAAAGTGAAGCTTTGGGCAGCACGACACCTCTTCGAAAGGAGATCGTGAGTCGCTCTGGGGGGTGGCAGGTAGCCTGAAGCACCGCCCTACAAGGCCTTGCGCATCGGCTTGCGTCGCACCCAGAGAGGATGGAGAAGGGAGTGCCTCTGTTTTCTGCCCTCTGCCCTCTACTATAGTACATCCGGCTACAGCTCTGGTATCATAGCACCACGATCTCACCCAATAGCAAGGCGTGACACCCTACCCCTTGGAGAGGGCCGGTACTAACCGCATCGGTCACCCCGAAGCAATTCAACTGGTTTTGGAGTATAAAGTAATGGATGATAACCGCAAAAAGGCGCTTAGTGCCGCCCTCAGCCAGATCGAGAAGCAGTTTGGCAAGGGTTCCGTGATGCGCCTCGGGGACACCAGCGCCCACCCCAACGTCTCCGCCATCTCCAGCGGCTCCTTGGGGCTGGACATCGCCCTCGGGGTTGGCGGTCTGCCACGTGGACGGGTGGTCGAGATCTACGGCCCGGAATCCTCCGGCAAAACCACCCTCACCCTGCACGTCGTCGCCGAAGCACAAAAGCTCGGCGGCACCGCCGCCTTCGTCGATGCCGAACACGCACTCGACCCCTCCTACGCCCAGAAGCTAGGGGTCAATATCGACGAACTGCTGGTTTCACAGCCCGACACCGGCGAACAGGGGCTGGAGATCACCGACATGCTGGTACGCTCCGGGGCGGTCGATATCGTAGTGGTGGACTCGGTCGCCGCGCTCACCCCCAAGGCGGAAATCGAGGGGGACATGGGCGACTCCCACGTCGGCCTGCAAGCGCGGCTGATGTCCCAAGCGCTGCGCAAGCTGACCGCCAACATCAAGCGATCAAACTGCATGGTCATCTTCATTAACCAAATTCGCATGAAGATCGGCGTGATGTTCGGCAGCCCGGAGACCACCACCGGCGGCAACGCCCTCAAGTTCTACGCCTCGGTACGCCTCGACATTCGCCGCACTGGTGCGGTCAAAAAGGGTGAAGAAGTGATCGGCAACGAGACCAAAGTCAAGGTCGTCAAAAATAAGGTCGCCCCCCCTTTTCGCCAAGCCACCTTCGAGATCCTCTACGGCGAAGGGATCTCCCGCCACGGCGAACTGATCGAACTCGGCGTTGCTCACAACATTGTTAACAAAGCGGGTGCTTGGTACAGCTACAACGGCGACCGCATCGGCCAGGGGCGCGAAAACGCCAAAAACTACCTGCGCGAACACCCCGAAGCCGCCGCCGCCATTGAGACGCAAATACGCGCCGCCGCCCTGCAACAGCCGATCATCGCCTCCGACCTAGAGAGCGAAACGGTGGAGGAGCTAAACTCTAGTATTGCGAACGATGCGTGATGGTGTATGATCGACGACATGGAAAGCACTATGAGTAGAGGCAAGGCCGCAAAGCTGCTGGGCGTGTCGGTTAAGACACTGCAACGATGGGAGCGCGAGGGCCGCTTGCTTCCGATTGCACGCACCGACAGCAATCGGCGCTTGTACACAGAAGCGCAAATCCGCGAGTTCATTGGCTTGCGGCAGGCGGTATCCGAGCCGACGCGGCTGATTGCCTACTGCCAAGTGTCCAGTAAGGCGAATCGCTATGGTACCCGACGAGTCCTTGCTGACCGCTGGTATCCAAGCAGCCGCCTTTGTTCAGTCTGTGGTTGGAAGCATGAGGCGCTGACGTTGAAAGATCGGGAATGGACGT
>SLIM01000368.1 GCA_007135625.1 Gammaproteobacteria bacterium | reverse complement strand
GCGGCGGGGGGGAGGTCGAGCGGGGGTTCTTGGGGTGCGCCGTTGGGTGCCTCAATGCCGCCATCTCCCTCTTCCCGTTGGCGTTTCATCACCTGCACCATTTTTAGCGACTCCTCTTCCATAATCAGTACCAGCCGTTCGACCCGCCCTTCAAAGTAGCGGTAGAAGGCGAGGGCCGGAATGGCGACAGATAGCCCGGCAGCGGTGGTGATAAGGGCTTGGGAGATCCCCTCGGCCAGTACTCCCGGATCGCCGACTCCTAGGGTTACAATGACGTTAAAGACTTTGATCATGCCGATGACGGTGCCGAGCAGGCCGAGCAGTGGGGTGATTGCGGCGATGGTTCCCAGGGTGTTGAGGTGGCGCTCTAGTTCGTGAACGACTTGGCGGCCTACCTCTTCAATCGCCTCTTTCATCACTTCTCGTGAGTGCATTCGATTGACCAGTCCGGCGGCGAGGATGCGTCCGAGCGGTGAGCCGTCGTGAATCAGCCGGATGTGGGTGCGGGTCAGTTTGCCTTGACGGTGCAGGTGCCAAACTTGGGCTACCAGGTTGCGCGGTGCGACGCGCTGGTCACGTAGCGCCCAGAAGCGTTCGACGATAATCGCCATCGCCAGGATGGAGCAGAAGAGGATTGGCCAGATCAGCCAGCCGCCGGCCATGAGAATCTCTAACATCAGCTATCTTCCGCGCAGGATCATTAGGTTATCCTCCTGTTGCAGGCTCACTCGCTGCAGAAAGGTCATTCCCAGCAGCACGACTTGCGGGCTGGCTCCTTCGACGACCAAAGCCCCGATATTATACAGTTCAATGCCGCCGACCCGTACCTGTTGCAGCTCCAGCGCCCAGGCGCGTGCGCTGCCCGATGCGGTGTGGGCAATGGCGGGACGACCTCGGGTGTAGTCGAGGCCCAAGCGCCGCGCTTCGACTTCGCTTAACGCAACGTCGGTGGCTCCGGTATCGACCATCATGGTGACGCTCTGCCGATTGATCTCGCCGTTAGTCAGGTAGGCACCGTTGAGCTGGCGGGTGATGCGCACTTCGTTAACGCTGGGGGCGGTGAAGCTGGCACTTACCCGGTTGGTCAGGTTGTAGCGTTCGCGCTGGCCGTGTACCTCAATCACCGCCTCTTCAAAGTCGGCGGAGATCAGGCGGATGCCATCTTGCCGCTGTTCGCCCGCTTTGAGCAGTACCTGCTGGCCGTTGAGCTGGACCAGGGCTTGGTTGTTGAAGAGTGCCACGACCCGTAGGTCGATCTCTGCAACCGCTGGGAGCGGGGTGTAGAGGAGCGGCAGCAGCAGAAGGAGTGAGGATGTTTTCATGTCGGGTTGCCATCGGTTGGGTGGTGCGGATGCGCTTTCCAGGCCTGTAGGATACTGTAAAAGAAATGGCGTCGGTTGTACAGTGAGCGGGTACGCCGATGCGCTGCAAACCGATGCTCTCCCCCTCTCCCCGTGAGGCGCAAACTCTGGTAGCATAGTAGGCTCGGGAGCGGAGAAGTGTAGAGGCGAGGGAGTCACAGGCGGCACGGCACCTATGCCTTGGGTGTCGCTCCTCGCTCTCCTCTGCGATATTCCAGGATGTAGGATTTATTGTTACTTTGGAGGTACTGTTATGCCAACCTATGACTACCGTTGCACAGCCAATGATCGCGTGGTGGAGGTCAACCACCGGATGAGTGAAAATCTGACCACTTGGGGCGAGCTGTGCGCCTGCGCCGGGATGGAGGCTGGGGATACTCCGCCCGATAGCCCGGTTGTGCGTCTGGCGACCGGGGGGAATATCCTCTCCAGCAGCAGCTCCGCAAGCATGGAGCTGCCCGCCTGCGCTACCGGCAGTTGCTGCGCTGGCGGGATGTGCGGGTGAGTGAGGGGCGGGAGGGGCGCGGTTGCTCGCCGTTAGATCGGCTGGTGATGGAGCTGGATGGTGCGCTGCGCACGCTCCACGGGCGGCCTCGGGTGAGCGAGCGTCCGCCTCCCGATCAGGGGCTGGAGGAGGGGGCGCTAACCCCTGCGCAGCGTGACCATATCGCCCGTTTAATGCGCATTAATCACAGTGGTGAGGTGTGCGCTCAGGCGCTCTACCAGGGGCAGGCGCTGACCGCGCAACTGCCTACGGTGCGGGCGCAGATGGAGCGGGCGGCGGTGGAGGAGAGTGACCATTTGGCGTGGTGTGAGCGGCGTATTCAGGAGTTGGGGGGGCGTAAGAGTCTGCTCAATCCGCTCTGGTATGTCGGTTCGCTTTCGCTGGGAGCTGCCGCCGGGCTGGCGGGTGATCGCTGGAGCCTCGGTTTTGTGGCGGAGACGGAGCGCCAGGTTGAGGCGCATCTTACGGATCATTTGGCGCAGTTGCCGGAGGAGGATCACAAGAGCCGAGCCGTTTTGCAGCAGATGCGTGAGGATGAGGGGGCGCATGCGCGGGCTGCGGTGGCGGGGGGGGCTGCCCATTTGCCGCTGCCGTTGCGGCTGGCGATGAAGTTTAGCGCAAAATTGATGACTACCAGTGTCTATCGGCTGTAGCTTCGGCTTGTAGTTTCGGTGGTAGTTTCGGCTGGGCTGTTGTTGAGGCGCGAGGGCAGGCTCTACTTGCGAGACCTAAATAACCACAGATGTCGCCTAAACGCGGCGGAGGAGGGGATGGTGACGAGAGCGCAACTTCTGGTTTGGGCTGCCGCTGGGGCGGCGCTGCTGTGGGGGGCGGTGGCTTCGGGGGAGCCGCTGGGCGGCTACGAGTACTACTATCCGCTGGGGCCGGTTGCTCCGCACTCCTCCTATCCGGCCTATCTGGATGCGGTGCGCGCTCAGCGTCAGGCGCTGATGGAGCAGCACCGGCGGGAGCTTCAGGAGGCGGTGGAGGCTCGCCGTAAGCGAATTGATCCGTGGGGTGAGGCCCAGCGTGAGGCGCTGCGCAACGGTATGGAGGAGCGGCGGCGCTCGCTGGATGAGCGGGTTGAGCAGCGGCGCGAGTTGCTGGATCGGGCGCGTTGGGAGTCGCTTAGTCCCTACTACTATGCCCCGGAGTATCGCTGGCCGGGAGTCCCTTGGTTCTATCAGGATATTCCGCTGGAGGGCTATTGAAGCGGGCGCGTTGAGGAGCGCGGGCGGTTTGGGTGGATTGCCCGTGCTGCCGGGCGGCTTAGGCGGTGGTGCGTTACCGAGATTCTGTTTTGTGTTTCGCGGAATTGCGGCTACAATGGGGGGGAGGCCGCTTGCCGAAGTCGATGTGGGCTTGGCGGTATTTGGTTGGGAAGAGGAGCGGCCTACCGCGCTTGCTCTCTTCCCTCTTCTCTCCTCCGTGCTAAACAGGTGTGTGCCGTGATACGATCCCGATCCCTTACCCTGCTCTCTCTGTTTTGTTTGCTGCCGCTGCTGCTCACCAGCTTGGCACAGGCCGCTCCGCGCTATGTCGATTCGCCGCCGCTGCTACGGGTTATTGATACCCCGGTGGGGGAGGTGCAAGCGGGGCCGTTGCAACTGCCGGTGATCACTTGGGGCGGCGATATTGCGACCATTCATGCCAATGGGGATGCTCGTACTACCGCTAGCGGTAGCCTTTTTGCCCAGGCCGGGCTGGATCTGCGGCTGGTGCGGGAGGATATTTTTAGTGAGCAGGTGAAGGCCTATCTGGCGGGGCGTTCGCCCTTTTTGCGCGGTACTTTGGGGATGATCAACATGGCCGCTGAGCGGCTTGCTGCCGATCCCCGTACCCAGCCGGTTATTCTCTACCAGCACACCTGGTCGGCGGGGGGCGATGCGTTGGTGGTGAAGCCGGGTATCCACTCGGCGACCGACTTGCGGGGAAAGACGATTGCGCTTCAGGCCTATGGGCCGCATGTGGAGTATATGACCAAGGTGCTGGCCGATGCGGGGTTAAGCGGTAGCGATGTTACTCTTCGCTGGCTGCCCGATCTCACCGGCAGTGCGAACACTCCGATGGCGGCGCTGTATGAAGAGGATGTCGATGCTGCTTTTGTGATTATCCCCGATGCTCTCGCTCTTACCTCGAACGGGACGGTGGGGACGGGTGCGGAGGATTCGATTAAGGGGGCGCGTATTCTGCTCTCGACCAAGACGGCTAATCGCATTATTGCCGATGTGTATGCGGTGCGTGCCGACTGGTTCGCCGCGAATCGCGATCAGGCGGAGCGTTTGGTGCAGGGGCTGCTGCAGGGGCAGCAGGCGTTGGCTGAGTTGATGCGGGCGCGTGAGAGCCAGGGGGCGGAGTATCGCAAAATGGTTACCGCCGCTGCGGAGATGCTGTTTGATAGCGCCCAGGCGGTGGCCGATGTCGAGGGACTCTATAGCGATGCGGAGTTTGTTGGCTACAACGGTAATAGAGAGTTTTTTGCCAACCCCAACTATCCGCGCAATCTAGACCGTTTGACTCGTGAGGCGCAGAGTGCTTTTCAGGGGATCGGGCTGATGAGCGCAGCGGTGGCGCTGGAATCTGCCGGGTGGGATTACGACCGCCTGCGCAGTGCGCTCTCTTCGGCAACGGTGGCTCCTGCCGGGATGGCCGGGCGTTTTGATCAGGCCGAGGTTGCGAGTGTGGTGGCGCGGCGGCAGCAGCAGGGTACTTTGGGGGAGGGGGAGCTCTTCTCTTTTGAGATCTTTTTTCAGCCTAATCAGAATGATTTTTCTCCCGATCTCTACCGCGACTCCTTTGCGCGGGTGGTCGATCTCGCTTCTACCTATGGTGGGGCGATTATTACGGTTGAGGGGCATAGTGATCCGATGGGTTATTTGCGGGAGAAGAACCAGGGGAGTGCTGAGGTGGTGCTGGGGCGGATTAAGCAGTCGGCAAGAAATCTGAGTCTGTCACGCGCTGTTGCGGTGCGTGATTCGCTGGTTGGATTTGCCGCTACCCAGGGGGTTGCTCTTGATCCTAGTCAGTTCGCAGTGATCGGGCATGGCATCTCTGCCCCGAAGAGCGGGGTGTGTGGTAGTGACCCGTGCGCTCCCAAGAGTGAGCGGGAGTGGCGCGACAATATGCGGGTGGTTTTTCGCATTGTGCAGATTGAGGCGGAGTCGTCGCTCTTCCGGCCGCTGTAATGGGGGGTGTATCCATGAAGGGGTTTGCAACCTTATTCAGATCGAGGCGGAGTCATCGGTCTTCCGGCCGCTGTAATGGGGGGTGTATCCATGAAGGGGTTTAAGACCTTTTTAATTCTGGCCATTGTTGTTGCGGTGGCCTATGGCATCTTCCAGGAGGAGGAGTCGGCGACTGGTGAACACGCTCCGGCGACGGCACGGAGTGTCGCCTCGGCGGGGCATGATCAGCCGCTCTTCCCAGCCTACGCCACGCTGCCGCTGCGTAACGATTGGCCAGCATTGCCGAAGAGCGAGGCCGGGGAGGAGCGCGGTGGGATGGCGGAGGATCTGCTCGCCGCTAATTACTATGTGGTTGTTGACGGCTCCGGCAGTATGCGCAGTACCGACTGTTCCGATGGTCGCCCCAAAATGGAGGCGGCGGTTGAGGCGCTGATCGACTTTGCCGCTCGCCTTCCCGCTAATGCGAACCTCGGAATGCTCGCTTTTGATCACCACGGGGTCGCTGAGCGGCTGCCGTTGGGGAGCGGTAACCGGGAGGCTTTTAATCAGGCGGTTCAGGAGATTGTTGCCAATCGCGGTACCCCGTTGCGTAGCTCGATGGAGCACGCCTATACCCAACTGGAGGGGCAGGCGCGGCGGCAGTTGGGGTATGGGGAGTACCATCTGGTGGTGGTGACCGATGGGATTGCTAGTTCGGGGGAGGATCCGACCGGAATTGTTGGGCAGATTCTTAGTGAATCGCCGGTGCTGGTCCATACTATCGGCTTCTGCATCGGTACTCGCCACAGTCTTAACCAGCCGGGGCGCACGCTCTATTGGGCGGCTGAAAACCCCGAAGAGCTGGCGTATGGATTGCGCCAGGTGCTTGCCGAAGCCCCGGCCTTTTCACTGGATGCGTTTGATGAATAGGGATAGATGAACAAGCATGTAAAGATCGTTGGTGTGCTCCTGGTGGTGGGGGTTGTCGCCATTGTGGCGGCACGTCTTCTGCTGCCACTCTTTCATGAGCAGGAGCAGCGCTCTACTTCCGATGCGGTGGCGACTAAGGGAACCCTGCGTATTGGGGTGGATAACTGGGTCGGCTACGTTCCGCTCTGCTCCGAGGAGATGGTGCGTGCGATGCGCCACTCCGGCTACCTCTATCAGTGCGAAGAGGATGCCGCCGACTACCGCGACCGACTGCGTCGTCTGCAACGCGGTGAGCTGCAATTTGCTGTTGCTACGGTGGACTCCTACCTTCTCGCGGGTGAACCGCTCGGCTATCCGGCGACCATTATTGCGGTGATCGATGAGTCGAAAGGGGGCGATGCGATTATTGCCCGCACTGAGCGGGTTAGCAGTCTGGATGCGGTGCGCGATGGTCACGGCCTACGCCTCGCCTACACGCCCGACTCGCCGAGTGCTCATCTGCTGAAGTCGGTGGGTAGCCATTTCGATATTCCGCTCTTTACCTCGGGGGCGGGCGGTACGCGCATCACTACCAGCGGCTCTAGCGATGCCTTGGCGCGGCTGCTGAAAAATCAGGCCGATATTGCTGTTTTGTGGGAGCCGGATCTTTCGCATGCGCTCGCCAATCGCGAGTTGGTCAAGCTGATCGGCAGTGAAGATACCGAGCGGCTGATTGTCGATATTCTCTTGGTTGGGCGTGACTTTTCACGCCGTGACCCGGAGGCGGTGCGCACTCTGCTGGAGAACTACTTTGAGGTGCAACGCGCCTTTGCCCAGGAGCCGCAACGGCTGCGTGATCAGGTGCGTAGCCGCACCGGGCTGCCGCTCGATCAGGTGAATGCGATGCTCAGTGGGGTGCGTTGGGCCACGCTGCGCGATAACGGGGCGCTCTGGTTTAACGTTGCCGGTGGCGGGCCTTTCGCTGAAGAGGGGTTGGTGGATACGATTCAGAGCGCGGTTGCGATTCTGCTGGAGGCGGGTGATTTTCGTAGTAACCCGCTTCCCGGTGGTGATCCCTACCGCATTACCAATCGCCAGTTTATCGCCGATCTCTATCGTAATCGGGGGTTTGATCAGGCGGCTGCTTCGGCGGGTGGTGGTAGCTCGCTGGAGCGGACTTTTCCCCCGCTTGACTCCGCGAGTTGGGGGCGGCTGCGTGAGGTCGGTAGTCTGCGGGTGGAGCCGATTGCTTTTCAGAGCAGTACCTCCAGTCTCTCTCACGACGGGAAGTTGGAGTTGGATCGGGCGGTTGAGCGGTTGCGCCACTACCCCAATTTTCGGCTTTTGGTGCGTGGTCACACTGGGGTGCGCGGTGATCTTGAGGCGAATCGCCAGTTGTCGCAGGAGCGGGCCGAGGCGGTTGCCCGCTACTTGATGGTGACCTACGGTATCGATCCGAATCGTATCGCTACCATTGGCTATGGCGGCTCGCGTCCGCTGCCGCAGCAGCCGGGCGAGTCGGATCGCGCTTGGGGCTACCGCCTGCCCCGGGTCGAGCTGGCCCTGATGGGCGAGGCTTTTTAACGTGAGCGGTCGCCACGCCCAGCGACCGCAGCAGAGTGTTGCGCTGCACCCCGCTTTTTCCGCAGAGGTACCGGCGGCGGTTAGCGGCCAGGCGCTCTTCTCCCGTCGGGCGATTTCGCAGGCGGTCTTCAAAAAGACGCTGCAACAACCCTACGTCCTCTACCCCGCCGCCATTGGCATCCTCGCCACCCTCTCGGCGTTGCTGCTGGGGGCGGGATGGATTAGCATCGCCTCGGCTCTCTTCGGCTTTGGTATCGCCCTTAGCGCCTGGGGAATCGACTACCACTTGCGGCGCGACTACCACGCCGCAGGCTATCTGGCCAAGCTCCACCACTCGCTCTCGCAACAGCGCGAACAGTTTTTGGGACAACTGGAGAGCGACCTGCAACAACTTGCCCTAGTCGAGGGGTTGAGCCAACTCAACCGCTTGCAGCAGCGCTACCGCGCCTTTGAACAGCTTTTGCAGCGCAAGCTCCACCCCGGTGAGATCACCTACAGCCGCTACCTCGGCATGGCCGAACAGCTCTACCTCTCCGCCCTGGATAACCTGCAACGGGTGGCCCACGTTACCCAGGGGCTGGGTTCGATGCACGATGCCTTCATGCGGCGGCGGAT
>SLIM01000041.1 GCA_007135625.1 Gammaproteobacteria bacterium | reverse complement strand
TATCGTCGCCGACAGGCTCTGCGGTGCCGTCGCCAATCCCATCATTCGCAACGCCCAGGAGAAGCGGCAGCTCGCGGTAATCAAAACATGGCTTGAGGCTCGTGGCTACCAAGAACTCCCAGTTGGCGATGGTACCAAGTTCGATACCATGCCCGTCGGCACCTTCAGTTTCCGAATGAATGTGCCAGTCAAGCTCGAAGACGGTAGCAAGTCCGTTAACATCCCCATTGACGCAGTCATTAACCCTAAAACAATAAAGAAAAGTGTTTTTCCGATGTTCTTTGAGGCAAAGTCTGCTGGCGATTTTACCAATACCAACAAGCGAAGAAAGGAAGAGGCGGTGAAGATGGCCCAGCTTCGCAGCACTTATGGACAGAAGGTGAAATTTAATCTTTTCTTATGTGGGTACTTTGATAGCGGTTACCTCGGATATGAGGCTGCCGAGGGCATTGACTGGGTTTGGGAGCATCGTATCAACGATCTCACCAAGTTCGGACTGTAAGAGCATGTCAGACACTATCGCATTGAAAGAACAGGAGCGCCTCGTGCTACAGGCTTCTCTCGATGCAGAGAGGTCTCAAGCCGAACGCAACCGCCTCGGGCAGTTCGCGACACCCACGGCTCTAGCCAAAGAACTCCTCCGCTATGCCGCAGCGCTGCTACCCTTCGATGAAAAGGTCAATTTTCTCGATCCAGCCATCGGCACCGGCTCTTTTTACTCTGCACTCCTCACCGCGTTCCCGAAGCAGCGCATTGCCGAAGCGCTTGGCTTCGAACTCGATCCGCACTACGGCAGGCCCGCCGCAGAACTCTGGAAGGACTACGCGCTGAAGCTTAATCATGCCGACTTCACGTGCGCCGCGCCCTCGTCTCGCTTCAACCTTGTTATCTGCAATCCGCCATACGTTCGGCATCACCATATTTCGAGAGGCGAAAAGACCCGCCTGCAACTTCACACGCAACAGGCTAGCGGCATGAAGATAAGCGGCCTTGCGGGCCTCTACTGCCACTTTCTGGGGCTGTCCCACGCTTGGATGGCTGAGGGCGGTATCGCGGGCTGGCTTATCCCGAGCGAGTTCATGGACGTGAACTACGGTTACGCCGTGAAGCATTATCTTCTCGACCGAGTGACGTTGCTGCACATTCACCGTTTCGATCCGAATGACGTGCAGTTTGCCGATGCTCTCGTCTCCTCGGCCATCGTTTGGTTTCGTAACGAACCCTCTTCCGTTAACCACGAAGTTAAGTTCACCTACGGTGGCACGCTTTTTGAACCCCGGATCACCCGCCTCGTCCCAGCCCGTGCCCTTGCCCATGAGCCTAAGTGGACTCGCTTCCCCATTGCCGATGTGCGTAGCCGCCCGGATACCCCTGTGCTCTCTGACTTCTTTAGAGTCAAGCGTGGTATCGCTACCGGTGACAACAGCTTTTTTATTCTCTCTGAAGATGAAATCATCACGCACGGCCTGCCAATGGAGTTCTTCACACCTATCCTCCCCAGCCCGCGTTACTTACAGCACGACGAAGTGGTGGCACGGAAAGACGGCTCCCCCAATATCGAACGTCGCCTGTTCCTGCTCAACACGAAATTACCTGAGGAAGAAATCCAAAAACGCTTTCCGCTCCTCGCGGCCTATCTTGAGGCGGGAAAAGCCAAGGGCCTGCAGGAACGATACCTCTGCAAACACCGATTCCTCTGGTATAGTCAGGAAGAGCGACCGCCAGCGCCTATTGTCTGTACTTATCTCGGTCGTGGCGATGCCAAGAGCGGCAGGCCCTTTCGCTTCATCCTCAACGGCTCGCGTGCCACGGTTGCAAATGTCTACTTGGCACTCTACCCGACATCCATAATGGCTCGCGAAATGGATCGAGATCCAAGTCTTGTACGCAAGGTTTGGAGGGCGCTGAATGAGCTGTCTAGCGACGTTCTTCTTGGCGAGGGTCGTGTCTATGGAGGCGGGCTGTACAAATTGGAGCCGCGTGAACTTGGCAATGTATCTGCGGCATTTATCGCAAATTTGTTGCCACATGCCACGGTACCGCCGAAGACCACGCAACTTGGACTCTTTGCGGAAGCATGAATGTTCGCCAGCAACTCTTTGCCTCACACTGGGGAAGCAGGTGCGCAGCACCCGCTCTCGCCCCTCGCCTCTCTCTTTCGCACAGCAGGTTGATTTTTTGTGCGAGATGCGCCAGAATAGCGGGCTGTTACAACAGTACGATCCGATTTTGGTTAGTCACGAGTGAGAGGATGATATCTCCATGAAACTGATTTTATTAGGTGCGCCGGGTGCAGGTAAAGGGACAGTAGCGAAAAAGCTAATGGATCTGGACGGTTCGGTGCAGATCTCTACCGGCGACATTCTGCGGGCGGCGGTTAAAGAGGGGAGCGAGCTGGGCAAGCAGGCCAAGGCCTTTATGGATGCCGGCGATCTGGTTCCTGATGCGCTAATCATGGGGATTATGGAGGAGCGGCTGCAAGCGGAGGATTGCAAGGCCGGTTTTCTGCTCGACGGCTTCCCGCGCACCATTCCCCAGGCTGAGGCGCTGAAAGCGGTGCTGGCACGCCTGAACATTGCGCTGGATGGGGCAATTAACCTGGATGTGCCGCGTGAGGTGATCCTGGATCGACTGACCACCCGCCGCACCTGTGTCGATTGTGGGGCGATCTACAATGTGAAGTCGATGCCGCCCAAGGTCGAAGGGGTGTGCGATAAGTGCGGTGGCCAAGTGGTGCAGCGTGACGATGAGACCGAGGAGGCGATCTCCAATCGGCTCGATGTCTACAATGAAAAGACTGCGCCATTGGTCTCTTTTTACGAAAAAGAGGGGCTGCTGTTTAGCGTCAGCAGCACCTCTAGCGATGAGGTTGTAGCTGCGGTTCGCGCCAAGATTAGTGCCTAGTTGCTTGATATTCAAGTAAGTTGTGCAGAGCCAAGCGACTCGGAAGAGACCTCTCTGCGGGGGGGTGTCAGGAGCGGATAAGCCTTGTTTATCGACTCCGACAAAAATACTGAATGGCGCTTTGGCGAATAAGTCACTAAGGTGAGACCCCCAGAGACGGTTGGCCGCGCTACCGCTCCAGCGACTCGGGAGTGGACGCAGCGTTCCGTGGAGGATATCTTGCGCAACAGCCGCACTTCGGGCTAGCGACCAAACAACAAATCTGATGTCACTTTATGTGGCGCGGATTCGATCGATCCATCAACCCTTTGGTGGATCGTACACTGCAAGTGAAACACTAGGAGAAGACCACCATGCCAACATTTGTGCGTACTGAAAAGTGCGATGGCTGCAAAGGCCAGGACAAGACCGCGTGCATGTACATCTGCCCGCACGACCTTATGAAGCTGGACAAGGACGGCTCCGAGACCGGCCACCCCATGAAGTCTTTCAACCAAGAGCCGGATCAGTGCTGGGAGTGCTACTCCTGCATTAAGATCTGCCCACAGCAGGCCATTGAGGCACGTGCTTATGCAGATGTCGTGCCACTGGGTGGCTCGGTACAGCCGCTGCGTGGCACCGACTCCATCATGTGGACCATCAAGTTCCGCAACGGCACCATGAAGCGCTTCAAGTTCCCGATTCGCACCACCCCAGAAGGTTCGATCGATCCCTACGGCAACAAGCCCGAAGCGGATATCAACAAGATCGCCGATGTCGGTTTCTTCAACCATAACGAGCAGAATGGTTACCGTGCCGGTAATCCTGAAGAGCTGATTCGCAAGTAAGCGTCTCGCTGCTGCGTAGATCGGGTTGTAGAACCTAAACTGAATTAAACAGAGGAATTAACCATGGCTGAATTTGGAAAACCAGAAGTCGTCCAAGAAGAGGTCGATATCTTGATGATCGGTGGCGGCATGGCCTGCTCCGGTGCGGCTTATGAGATTGGCCCCTGGATCAAGGCTGCTGGCGGCAACATTAAGGTGAAGCTGGTGGATAAGGCCGCTATGGACCGCTCCGGTGCGGTGGCGCAGGGCCTCTCCGCGATCAACACCTACATCGGTTCCGAGCAGGATCCTGCCGACTACGCCCGTATGGTCTCCAACGACCTGATGGGAATCACCCGCGACGACCTGGCCTACGACTTGGGCCGCCACGTCGATGAGTCGGTCCACCTGTTTGAGGAGTGGGGCCTGCCAATCTGGAAGCTCGACGAGAATGGCGAGCGTCACGACGGTGCCAAGGGAATGACCCCGCTGAAGGATGGCGGCAAGCCCGTCCGCTCCGGTAAGTGGCAGATTATGATTAACGGCGAATCCTACAAGTGGATCGTCGCTGAGGCCGCCAAGAAGGCCCTCGGCATGGAGAACATCGAAGAGCGTATCTTCATCGTTAAGCTGGTCAACGACAAGAACGACCCGCACCGCATCGCCGGTGCCGTCGGCTTCTCCGTCCGCGAGCATAAGCTCTATATCTTCAAGGCCAAGGCGATCCTGCTGGCCGCTGGTGGCTGCGTCAACATCTTCCGTCCCCGCTCCGTCGGTGAGGGCCAGGGCCGCGCTTGGTACCCCGTGTGGAACGCTGGTTCGACCTACGCCATGGCTGCTGAGGCGGGTGCCGAGCTGACCATGATGGAGAACCGCTTCGTACCGACTCGCTTCAAGGATGGGTACGGCCCAGTCGGCGCGTGGTTCCTGCTCTTCAAGTCGCAGGCTACCAACGCCGTCGGTGAGACCTACATGACCCGCAACAAGGAGATGCTCGACGACTATCCTCCTTACGGTCAGGCCGCCGTACCCGCTTCCTGTCTGCGTAACCACCTGATGCTGAAGGAGATGCGTGAAGGTCGTGGGCCGATCTGGATGGATACCGTGACTGCGCTGGCGAAGCTGCGTGAGACCCTCTCCCCGCGTGAAGTGAAGCACCTCGAAGCCGAGGCGTGGGAAGACTTTCTCGATATGTGTATCGGTCAGTGCGGAATCTGGGCGGGTGAGAACATCGAGCCGGAGAAGAAGAACTCCGAGCTGATGCCGACCGAACCCTACCTGCTCGGCTCCCACTCCGGCTGCTGCGGCATCTGGACTTCCGGTCCTGAGGATGTCGGTGCCCCCACCGAAGAGAGCGAGAGCGGGGTGCCTGAGCACCTGCCTTCCGGCTGGAACTGGGGCTACCGTGGCATGACTACGGTGAAGGGTCTCTTCACTGCTGGTGACGGCGTTGGTGCATCCGGCCATAAGTTCTCCTCCGGCTCCCATGCCGAGGGGCGTATGGCAGCCAAGTCGATGGTTAAGTATGTGCTGGATAACCGGGACTACTCCCCCGAGCTGGATACCGACGTAGATACCCTGATCGAGGAGATCTACCGTCCAGTGCGCACCTATCTGGAGCATAAGGACTACAGCACCGCGATTGATGTGAACCCCAACTACATCACTCCGCGTATGCTCCAATTCCGTCTCCAGAAGATCATGGATGAGTATGTTGCCGGTGTCGCCACCTACTACACCACCAACGAGCACATGCTGGCCCTCGCCGAGCAGAAGTTGGAGATGTTGAAGGAAGATGCACTCAAGATGCGTGCCAAGGATCTGCATGAGCTGCTGCGGGCGTGGGAAAACTACCACCGCATCCTCACCGCAGAGGCCCACATGAAGCACATTCAGTTCCGTCAAGAGAGCCGTTACCCCGGCTTCTACTACCGCATGGACAAGAACTTTGTCGATGAGGAGAACTGGCACTGCTTCGTCAACTCGATCTACGACAAGAACACCAAGCAGTGGACCTGCTTTAAGCGTGCGCATGTCGATATCGTTGACAAGTCCAAGCTGTTCAAGGCTGCCGCGCACTAAGCGTCACCTGAACGCCTGAACTAGGCAACCAAAGCCCGGTCACTCACGAGGTGACCGGGCTTTTTTTTTTTTATTTTCTAGATTCGAGATTCGAGATTCGAGATTCTAGGCGCTAGGTTCGAGGTGCTAGGTTCGAGGTGCTAGGCGCTAGGTTCGAGGTTCTAGGCGCTAGGCCTCTCGAATCTGGAATCTCGCTCCTCGAATCTCGCTCCTCGAATCTGGAGTCTCGCACCTCGAATCTCGCCTCTCGCCTCTCTCCTCTCAAAAAAGCGTAAAATAGGCGGTTTCCATGGCTCGGGCGAAGCCGTTGAGGTCGCACAGGTGGGAGGCGGTGAGGTGGCGGCGCATTTGCGCTCGCTGGGTGCGGAGGGCGGTGGGGTCGGCGGTTAGGGTGGTGATTTTATGAATGAGGTCGTCGGGGTCGCTGGCGATCCACTGGGGCAGGCCGGCGTGGGTGAGGATGCTCTGGCTAACGCGGGCGCGGTGGCTGTTACCGGCAAGGGCGATCACCGGAACGCCCATCCAGAGGGCTTCGCAGGTGGTGGTGGTGCCGTTGTAGGGGAAGGTGTCGAGGGCGATGTCTACTTCACCATAAACCGCGTGGTGTTCGGCCAGGCCAGCGGTGCGGGCGCGTAGGTCGAGACGTTGGCGGGGGATGCCGTGGTCGGCGAACTGCTGGTAGTAGCGCTCGCGGGTGTCGTGGTCTTCGAGCTGGTTGGTCTTCATCAGCAGGCGGGAGTCGGGGATCTGCTGCAACACCTTGGCCCAGAGGGCGACCACGTCAGGGGTCACTTTGGTCAGGTTGTTAAAGCTGCCGAAGGTGAGGTACCCCGTGCGCAGGCTCGGCGGGGGGAGGACGTGGGGGGCCAGTTCGTAGCCGCGATAGCAGAGAAAACCGTGGGGGAGACGGTAGAGCTGTTCGCTCGCGAGGGTGTCGGCCTCGCCGGGGGGGTCGGTGATGGCATCAATCAGCCGGTAGTCGATGCTGTTCAGGCCGGTGGTGTTGGGGTAGCCGAGCCAGGTGAGTTGCAGCGGGGCGGGGCGGCGGGCGAAGATCAGGAGCCGGTTGCCGTCGGTGTGGCCGGAGAGATCCACCAGTACGTCAATGCGGTCTTTGCGAATGAGGGCGGCGGCTTGGTTGTCGTCGAGTCCGGTGATCGGTCGCCAGTGGCACTGCTGCATAATGCGCTGGGTGACATCGTCGCTAAAGCGGATGTTGGCGTAGCAGAAGATCTCGACCTGGCTGCGGTCGTGGGCCTCTAGCAGCGGTTCAAAGAAGAAGGCGACGGAGTGGCGGCGAAAGTCGCCGGAGATATAGCCGATGCGCAGTTTGCGCCCGTTGAGCGGTGGTCGCGGGGGGCGCTGATCGACCGCTACCGGCCATTCAAAGCGCTCACTCCATTCGCGGTGCTGGGCGAAGATCTCCGCTTCGGGAATGTGGCTGGGGTAGTTGAGGGCGTAGACCAGGTTGGAGTAGGCATCGACAAACTTGGGGTGGCGTTTGATCGCTTCGCGGTAGCTGACGATAGCAGCATCAATATCCCCGGCGGCGACCTGGACGTTACCGAGGTTGTTAAGCGGGTCGGGGCTGTTGGGTTGGTGGCGGATGGCGGTTTCAAAAGCCTCTTGGGCGAGGCGGAGTTTGCCTTGCAGTTTGTAGACGTTGCCGAGGTTATTGTGGGCGGCGCTAAGGGTGGGGTCGAGTTGCAACGCTTGTTGGTATTGGGCAATGGCTCCGTCGTAGTCGCAGCACATCTGCAACAGGTTGCCGTAGTTGTAATGATGTTGGGGGCTGTCGGGGTCGAGGGCGATTGCACGCTGAAAAGCTTGTTGCGATTCAACGGTTTCGCCGATGGTCTGCAACAGGTTGCCGAGGTTGCCCCAGCCTTGGGCAAAGTTCGGTTCGCTCTCGACCGCTCGGCGCAGATGGCGTAGCCCTTCGCTGATCTGGCCGAGGCTGCCGAGGGCGTTGCCGAGGTTGTTGTAGACAGCGGGGAGTTCGGGGTTGAGGCGCAGGAGCCGTTTGTATTCGGCGACCGCCTCTTCCAGCCGTCCCATGTTGTGGTAGAGGCAGGCGAGGGCGTAGCGGGCTTCGAGGTAGTCGTGGCGGTGGTGAATCGCTTTGCGGTAGCTCTCTTCGGCTTCGCGTAGTCGCTGTTCGCCCTCTTCGGCGCGTCCGAGGTTGTAGTGGTAGAGCGGGTTGTTGGGGGCCTGGTTGCGTGCCTTGGTGATTAGGCTGGCGGCGGTGGCGTGGCGGCCTCGGTCGAGTTCGATGAGGCCGAGCAGGTAGTTGGCGTCGATGTCGTCGCGCTCTTTTTTGAGCAGGCTACGGTAGATTTGCTCGGCTTCGCGGAGCTTTCCGTTGCGGTGGTACTCCACGGCGGTTTCGAGTGATAT
>SLIM01000160.1 GCA_007135625.1 Gammaproteobacteria bacterium | reverse complement strand
TGGAGCGGGTGTGGCAGTTGGGTACTATTCAGCTCGACTTCTCCATGCCGCAGCGGCTGGGCGCTGAGTATGTTGCCGAAGACAACACGCGCAAAGTTCCGGTCATGCTCCACCGCGCCATTCTCGGATCGCTGGAGCGCTTTATCGGGATTTTGCTCGAACACTACGCCGGAGCGCTGCCGCTCTGGTTGGCACCGGTCCAACTGGTGCTGCTGAACATCACCGACCGACAAGCGGGTTATGTCGCACGCGCCGCCCAACTTCTCTCCGAAAAAGGGCTGCGTGTCGAGATTGACTTGAGAAATGAGAAGATCGGTTATAAAATTCGCGAGCACACTTTAGCACGCGTCCCCTATCTGGCTGTGGTGGGGGATCGCGAGATGGAGAGCGAGAGCATCGCGCTACGCAGCCGGAGCGGGGAGGATCTCGGGGTGATGACCCTAGAGCAGCTCGCCGAACGCCTGTTGTCCGAGCCGGGCATGGGTGTGCATAGAGAGTGAGCGCCTGCATCTGGCGGCGCTTTGTGAGATAAATCCTTGGGAGGAACCGAGTTATCGCTGCGAAACGTAGAAACCGCCGGAACGATGAGATTACGGCGACGGAAGTCAGGCTGATTGGTGCCGACGGCAACCAGGTGGGGGTCGTCGCTCTGTATGAAGCATTGAAAATGGCGGAAGAGGATGGGCAGGATCTGGTCGAGATCGTACCCAATGCCGAACCGCCAGTCTGCCGAGTCATGGACTACGGCAAGCATGTTTTTGAGCAGAAAAAGCAGCAGCAGGCGGCGAAAAAGAAGCAGAAACAGGTTCAGATCAAGGAGATGAAGTTTCGTCCAGGAACGGGCGAGGGGGACTATCAGGTAAAACTGCGCAACCTGATCCGTTTCCTTGAAGATGGGGACAAGGCCAAGGTAACCATGCGGTTCCGAGGTCGGGAGCACGCCCACCGCGATCTGGGGCTGGAGCTACTGGAGCGGGTAGAGAAAGATCTCCAGGAGCATAGCGAAGTGGAGCAAAAACCACAAATGGAAGGCCGTCAGATGGTGATGGTGCTGCGCCCCAAAAAGTAAAAGCGTACAACACAAATGCGGAGTTGAGAGACAATGCCAAAGATCAAAACCAATCGCGGCGCTGCGAAACGGTTCAAAGTAACCGGTTCCGGTGCCTTTAAACGGGGGAAATCCCACCGTCGTCACATCCTGACGAAGAAGGCGACCAAGCGGAAACGCCATCTGCGTTCACCCTCCCATCTGCACGCCGCAGATGTAGGCGTTGCCCGTCGTATGATCCCTTACGCCTAACCTAAAAGGAGAGTGAACCGATGCCACGAGTCAAAAGAGGGGTAACCGCCCACGCCCGCCATAAGAAGGTCTTGGATGAAGCCAAGGGTTATTATGGAGCCAGGAGTACCGTCTATCGCGTCGCCAAGCAGGCGGTCATCAAGGCCGGCCAGTACGCCTACCGCGACCGCCGCCAGAAGAAGCGCCAGTTTCGGGCACTTTGGATCGCCCGTATTAACGCCGGGGCGCGCGAAAACGGCATCTCCTACAGCCGCATGATGGACGGCCTTAAAAAGGCCAATGTCGAGATTGATCGCAAGATCCTCGCCGATCTGGCGATTTTCGACAGACCGGCGTTTGCCAAACTGGCTGAGCAGGCCAAAGCCAGCCTCGCTGGTTAATGGCTCCCGCCGCCACCCGAGCGGGGCGATAACCCGGAGGGTGGAGCAAGATCAGGGGAATGAGCCGTGCGGATCGTTCCCCTTTTTTTATCGCATCGGGTTCTCGGCAAGGCCGCAAACCCCGTCATCGAGAGAGTGTTGCCTCATGGACTCCCTTGCTATTGAGCAGCGGATCAGCGCTGCCGTTGCCGCCATCGCAGCTTGCGAAGAACTTCCCCTGCTCGAAGAGCTACGGGTACGCTATCTCGGCAAAAGTGGCGAGATTACCGCACAGCTCAAACAACTGGGACATCTGCCCAAAGAGCAGCGCCCCGCCGCTGGACAGGCGATCAACCACGCCAAAGAGCGCGTCGCCCAGGAGATCGAAAGCCGCAAGGGAGTTTTGGAACAGGCGGCACTCCAACAGCGCCTCGCTAGCGAGCAGATCGACATCACCCTCCCCGGACGCGGACGCGGACAGGGGGGGCTACACCCGGTAACCCGCACCCTGCTACGCATCGAAGAGCTATTCGGGCGGATCGGCTTTAGTGTGCGCGAAGGGCCGGAGATCGAAGATGATTACCACAACTTCGAAGCCTTGAACATCCCCGCCCACCACCCCGCTAGGGCGATGCACGACACCTTCTACTTCGACCCGCACCGCCTGCTGCGCACCCACACCTCACCGGTACAGATTCGGGTGATGGAGAACAACCCGCCGCCGCTGCGCATCATCGCCCCGGGCCGGGTCTACCGCTGCGACTCCGACCTGACCCACACCCCGATGTTTCACCAGGTTGAAGGTTTTCTCGTCGATCACGAAGCCTCCTTCGCCGACCTCAAAGGGGTGCTTCACGACTTTCTGATCCAATTCTTCGAGCGCAAGGAGCTAGCCGTCCGCTTCCGCCCCTCCTACTTCCCCTTCACCGAACCCTCTGCCGAGGTCGATATACAGTGCGTGATCTGCAACGGCAGCGGCTGCCGCGTCTGCAAGGGGAGCGGTTGGCTGGAGGTCCTCGGCTGCGGTATGATCCACCCGGCGGTGTTTGCCCATGTCGGCATTGACGACCAGCAGTTCAGCGGCTACGCCTTCGGCATGGGGGTCGAACGCCTGACCATGCTACGCTATGGGGTCAACGACCTGCGCCTCTTCTTTGACAACGACCTGCGCTTTCTGCGTCAGTTCTCCTGACCGAGCCGGGGTCGTCGCTTAACCGATGGATAGAGAACCATGAAATTCAGTGTTGCCTGGCTGCGTGAATGGGTCAACCCGCCGCTCACCGCCCACCAGTTGGCCGACCAGCTCACCATGGCGGGGCTGGAGGTCGATGCCGTCGAGTCGGTCGCCCCCCCCTTTAGCGGGGTCGTGGTGGGAGAGGTGATCGCACGCCAGCCCCACCCCGATGCCGACAAACTCAGCCTCTGCCAGGTCGAGATCGGCAGCGGCGAACCGCTCGCGATTGTCTGCGGTGCCGCCAACGTCGCCGCAGGCCAGCGCGTCGCCGTCGCCCAAATTGGGGCGCAACTCCCCGGTGGCTTGACGATCTGCCAGGCGCAAGTGCGCGGCATCCACTCCCACGGAATGATCTGCTCCGCCGCCGAACTGGGGCTGGCCGAAAGCTCCGACGGCATTTTGGAGCTGCCCGCTGATGCCCCGCTCGGTGCCGATCTGCGCCAGCTCCTCGCACTGGAGGATGAGACCATTGAGGTCGATCTCACCCCGGATCGTGGCGACTGCCTCGGCATCGCCGGCATCGCCCGCGAGGTCGCCGTCCTCAACCGCCTCACCACCACCCCCGTCGCTACCGCCGCAACTCCCCCCCAGAGCGAGCGACGCTGGCCGGTCGAGATCCACCAAGCGGGGTGGTGTCCGCGCTACCTCTGCCGCACGGTAGACGGGATCAACCCCGAGGCATCAACTCCCCTGTGGATGGTTGAACGGCTCCGCCGCAGCGGCCTGCGCCCGATCCACCCGGTGGTCGATATCACCAACTACGTCATGCTGGAGCTGGGACAGCCGCTGCACGGCTTCGACCAGGAGTCGTTGAGCGGAGCCATTCAAGTCCGCTGCGCCCGCCCCGGCGAAGCGATCACCCTGCTTGATGGCAGTGAACTGCACCTGCGCGACGACACCCTGCTGATTGCCGACGCAGAGCGCCCGCTCGCCCTTGCTGGAATCATGGGTGGACTCGGCTCCGGGGTCACCGCCACCACCCGCAAGGTGCTGCTGGAGAGCGCCTTCTTCACCCCCGCCGCAATCATTGGCAAGGCCCGCAGCTACGCTCTCCACACCGACTCCTCCCACCGCTTCGAGCGCGGAGTCGATCCCCAGTTGCAACGTCCCGCGCTGGAGCGGGCCACCGCGCTCCTGCTGGCGATCTGCGGCGGCACCCCCGGCCCGGTCGTCGAACAGCTTGCTAGCGAGCAGTTGCCGCCACGCCCCTGGATCGAACTACGCCGCGCACGGCTAGCCCGCCTGCTCGGGGTCACCATCGCGGATGGTGAAGTCGTCGAGATTCTGCAACGGCTCGGGCTGGAGCTGGCCGAGAGCGATGACGGCTGGCGGCTACGCCCCCCCAGCCACCGCTTCGACCTCACCATTGAGGCGGATCTGATCGAAGAGGTCGGGCGGATCTACGGCTACCACCGCATCCCCAACCACCAAGCGAGTGTTCGCGCCGTGATGCAAGGGCCACGCGAGCAGGCCTTCAGCCTGCAACGCGCCCGCCTGCTGCTGGTGGATCGTGACTACCAGGAGGTGATTAGCTACAGCTTCGTCAACCCCGAGCTGCAACAGCAGCTCGACCCCCGCCACCCCGCGCTGCCCCTCGCCAACCCGCTCTCCCCCGACCTAGCGGTGATGCGCACCACCCTCTGGAGCGGTCTCCTGCAAGCGCTGCGCTACAACCAAGCGCGTCAGCAGGGGCGCATTCGACTCTTCGAGAGCGGCCTGCGCTTTATTGACGACCCCAGCGGCCTGCGCCAAGAGCCGATGCTCGCCGGCATCGTAAGCGGCCCCCGCTGGCCGGAGCAGTGGGGGAGCAGCACCCGTGGCGTGGACTTTTTTGATCTCAAAGGGGATCTCGAAGCGCTCCTGGCCCTTACCGGCGAACGCGACAGCTTCCGCTACCTCGCCGACCACCACCCGGCACTCCACCCCGGACAGAGCGCCCGCATCGTGCGCGGCGAGCAGCAGGTTGGCTGGCTGGGGATGCTCCACCCGGCACTGGAGGCGAGTCTGGAGCTACACAGCCCCGCCTACCTCTTTGAGATTCACCTTGGTGAGGTGCTAAAGGGGCGCTTGCCCGCCTTCCTCCCCCTCTCCAAGTTCCCCTCAACAAGGAGGGATATTGCCGTGGTGATTGATGCTACTCTTGCCCAAGAGCAGGTCGCCGCCGTGATTCGTCGTCACGCCCCGGAATTTTTACGCGACATCATCCCATTTGATGTTTATAATGGAGAAAAGGTTGCTCCAGGCACAAAAAGTCTCGCGTTGGGCTTGATTTTTCAGGAGAATAGAGGCAATCTGACAGACCAGCAGGTGGACGCTGCAACTGAGCGGGTCATTCAGGCCCTCGCCGAAGAACTACAAGCACAGTTACGGGAGTAGAGAAAAGCAATGGCGCTGACAAAGGCAGAGATAGCCGAGCGGTTGTTTGATGAGCTAGGACTCAACAAGCGCGAAGCCAAAGAGATGGTCGAGCTGTTTTTCGAGAAGATTCGCGCATCCCTAGAGGAGGGAGAGCAGGTCAAGCTCTCGGGATTCGGAAACTTTGATTTGCGCGAAAAGCGCCAACGCCCCGGTCGTAATCCCAAGACCGGCGAAGAGATTCCGATCTCTGCACGGCGGGTGGTCACTTTTCGCCCTGGACAAAAACTGAAATCACGGGTAGAAGGCTATGCTGGAAGCGAGTAATACAACTGCCGAACTACCGGCAATTCCCAACAAGCGCTACTTCACCATCGGTGAAGTGAGCGAACTGTGTGGGGTAAAGCCCCACGTCTTACGCTACTGGGAGCAGGAGTTTCCGCAACTTAACCCGGTAAAAAGACGCGGCAACCGCCGCTACTACCAGCGCAAAGATGTTCTGATGATCCGTCAGATTCGCAGCTTGCTCTACGAGCAGGGCTTCACCATCGGTGGTGCCCGCCAGCAGCTCTCCAGCGAAAACGCCAAAGAGGATGCCCAGCAGAGCCAACAGATCGTCCGCCAGTTGCGGGTCGAACTGGAAGAGGTTCTCCTGATCCTGCGGCGCTAAACCAAGCCGTCTGGATTGTGGCTCCAGCCAAAACGGTATGCTGCAAATTTTTTCTGGAGATTGAGGTTTCGCTTCATCCGGTCTGCGTTGATCGCGAGGTGAGGCGGAGTAGGGCGGACGGCCTCCAGGCCGTCCACAACCTACCGCGATTTACTGGACTAGCCGAGGGCGCTCAATCACCTGCGAACGGATATGAAAGCGCTCCCCATCGCGCAGCCCGACAATCTCCACCTCGCTACCCGGCGGCAGCTCCGAGATGATCGCAAGCACCTGCTGCACATCCACCGGGACACGCTTGTTGATGCGCAAAATAATATCCCCCGGTTCCAAGCCGGCCTGATCCGCCGGGCCATCCCGCAGCACCCCAGTAATCAGCACCCCTTGCCCCTCATGCGCTCCAAAGACCTGCGCCAGCTCCGGGGTGAGGGTCTGCCCACTCAACCCCAACCAGCCGCGCACCACCCGCCCCTGCTGCAAGAGCTGGCTCATCACCCCCTGCGCCAAGTTAATCGGAATGGCAAAGCCGATCCCCATCGAACCGCCACTGCGCGAAAAGATCGCCGTATTAATCCCGATCAACTCCCCCCGCGCATTGATTAAAGCCCCTCCCGAGTTCCCAGGATTGATTGCCGCATCGGTCTGAATAAAGTTCTCAAAGGTGCTGATTCCCAACTGACTGCGCCCAGTCGCACTAACAATCCCCATGGTCACTGTCTGCCCCACCCCGAAAGGGTTACCAATCGCCAGCGCCACATCGCCCACCCGCAAGCGGTCAGAGTCCCCCTGCGCAATCACCGGCAATCCCCGCGCCTCGACCAGCAGCAGCGCCAAATCGCTATCGGGATCACGCCCCGCAACCCGCGCCGCAAAGACCCGCCCATCAAACAGCCCCACTCGAATCTCTTCCGCCCCCTCAATCACATGATTGTTGGTGAGAATATACCCCTTCTGATCGACAATCACCCCGGAACCCAAGCTGCTCTGCCGCCGCTCACGGTAGCGGTGGGGGCCGCGATCGGCAAACAAATCACCAAAAAAGTAGTGAAGCAGCGGATCGTTAAAGATCCCCCGATCCCGCTCAATTGTTACCTTTGTGGTGTAGATATTGACCACCGCCGGGGCCGCAGCAGCCACCGCCTCGGCATACGAAAACGGCCCACTCGGTGCTTGCAAAGAGCGCAGCGTCTCGGTACGCTCCATCAGCCACCCATAGGTAAAGAGCGCAGCGGTAATGCCAATAAGGAGCGAGAGTAGCAAGATATGGAGAGGTCTATACATCGCAGTGGCCATCGGTGAGTGGGTTGGCAAAAGGCCATTTTACCACCTCTTGCGCCCGCAACGCCGCTCAATGGTCACCCGCACGGAGCCGCCTTTGCGCTCGGCAACGCTCTTCTGTCCTTTGCTATAGAGAGAAAACACCATGCACATCACCCCCCAGATCCTGGAGCAGCACTGCAATGTACTGCTCAATAGTGCCGCCATTCGCGACTACTGCCCTAACGGCCTCCAGGTCGAAGGCGAACGCCGCGAGATCCGCCGTATTGTCAGCGGAGTCACCGCCAACCTCGCGCTCATTCACGCCGCTGCTCGGCTTGATGCCGACCTGCTGCTGGTCCACCACGGCTGGTTCTGGCGCAACGAACCGCTCCCCCTCACTGGACTCAAAGGGCAGCGGGTACGCGCTTTGCTCGCTGGCGGGAGAAGCCTGCTGGCCTACCACCTCCCGCTCGACATCCATCCCGAGTTGGGCAATAACCGCCAGCTTGGGGAGCGGCTCGCCCTGCTCAACCCGCAGCCGCTGGAGGAGGGGGGGCTGCTCTGGGGAACCACTCTGAGCGAGGCACTTACCGCCGCCGAACTCGCCCAGCGCATTCACACCGCACTCGGGCGGGTACCGCTGCATCTGCCGGGTGGTGCCGAGACCATTCGACGACTCGCCTGGTGCAGCGGCGCGGCCCAAGGAGAGATCGTGAACGCCGCAGAGAGGGGCTACGATGCTTTTATCAGTGGTGAGGTCTCCGAATCGACCACCCACCTCGCCGCCGAGTTGGGAATCCACTACTTCGCGGCAGGGCACCATGCCAGCGAGCGCTACGGAGTTATCGCCCTCGGTGACTATCTGGCCGAACACTTTACGCTAGAACACCATTTTATTGATATTGATAACCCGGTGTAGGCGAAAAAGATCCCTTATGGAGTTTGGTAGTGCAATCTGTCGCGCTTTCGGGTAGATTCGCCGGGCAGGCACGCACCCCAAATCGCCAGCGCAGCGCGACGGAGCGGGGAGGGGGCGTT